>JAUXGS010000069.1 GCA_030621945.1 Methanosarcinales archaeon
ACCGCCGCAGGGGAAGAGGCGAAGAATTTAGATAAGGTACTCAGAATATTGTTCAGCGTGTTCATCAAATCACACAGATAAAATACCGCTCTTAACACACATTTTTGATACTCATTTATCATCATTGTTCCGGTTTCATATCCTTTTATATATTCATATTAACTTACATATTAAATGCGCAAAAGAGAAAGCGTAGAAGAAAAGCGAATAAAAAAAATTAGGAGGTGAAAAAGAAAAAAATGAACACAAAAATATTGGTTTCGTTGGTAATTGCATTTGCACTGGTAGGACTTACAGGCGCTGCGTCCGCACCGGGAAGTAGCTATGCCGGAGGCATAAGCTACGACTCATTCCAGATTATAGATACAGAAGAGCCAACTGATATTGACGTAAATAGCGGCGCTTGCTTCGATGCCCAATTCGTGTTAGACACAAATTATGGATTCCCTGATGGCGGTGACCCTGTGATAGTTGGCGGTGCGGTTGGCAATACGATGTTTGCAATGCCTGGTCTATTTAGTACGGGAGTTGAACATCAAATAGCGACCCAGTCAGGAAGCACAGCCATTATCATCAGGTCTCCGGACAGCGAGGACGACATGCCAGAAGTTGAGGCAGAGATAGCGTCTGCACAATCATTGTGGTACAGTGGGTCATTTGACGAGTATAGCTTCTTGACTAGTGATTGCGGAGTTGTTGGAGCCTACGGTTTGCACGCGAACGGGCTTGATTTCGGTGAGCCAGGTCCGGGCGACGATTGCGGAAATATTGGTCTATACTCTGAGTCGTGGGGCGACGGATGGACATACGGTGACTTCGATGCAGGATCAAAACTAATGGAAGGCACGTTCATGGTTTCTACATTTGAGGGTATGACCGTGGACCTCGAAGGAGTGCCAAGAGGGCAAGCTGCTACAACTGTCTGGGGTGGTGCCTTAGGCGAATCCACATTCATAGGAACAGTCCCGGTTACGGCTCCAGGATCTGGCAGCATGGGTACCTCGATGAGTGTGGGCAACGATCTTTTGATCGATGCAGGCTGGGGCTTTGATGCACTACCGATTTGCCAACCTTGTCCATAATAGAATTAGCGCATGTAACTATGCCATAAATAAATAAAAAACAAAATTTTTTTTCCCTTTTTTTTTTCTTTTTGGGGGATTCAAATTAAATTAAATCAAATTAAATTAAATCAAATCGAAGGAAAAGGAAAGATGAAAAGGAAATATGATGTGATAGGATATATCGTAGCGTTGGTGATATTGATCTTATTAATAGGTAGTACGAGCATTACAAACGCAGAGACGAAAATAAAAGCTTCCACAAGCACCGATTTATCGGCCTCCGGTGCAAACACTACGATCTTACGACTTATACCAATATATGAAATAAAGACGCCGGATTTGTGGTTTGGAGCAGCGGCAGAGGCAACGACAGTGATTAACAATAGTGGTTCCGCCGCGATAAGGGAGAATTTTGCAACTTTAGCACACAAAGGAGGCCCCTATGTAGCGGCTGGTGGCGTGGTGACAAGCGTCTATTCGGCAACCAATGTTAGAGCGATTACGACTAACCTAAGCATGGAAATAGAAATAAAAAGAGGTAGGAAGGTCTTCCACAGCTATCTCTCGGGCATAAGCCTCGCAGCTGCGGGTGATGATTATGCGCTTGGACTCTCCGGCACCCACGAAGTAGCGACCGATGCAGTAGCAGATGGCGTAGATTTCGATGTTGAAGATGAGTTCAAACGGCTTCGTATCTCTTTTGAGAGTTATCCGAGAGAGATGGACGCGGTGGCGGATATAGTAAACGAGACAATAAGCGTGAACTATAACCTAGACGGATTAGCGTTGAAGAGCGTTGGATTTGATTTTCTTAGTGAAGTAAAAGCGAATGACATTACATGCACTTCAGACATGAGCTATAGGAAAGGGGGGGACTAAAAATGGTAAAAATAAGTTCTTACAAGACGCATATCGTCCTCTTTATATGTTTGCTTTTGTTTTTATCTTTATCCCTCTCGCAAGGGAGCGCAAGGGTGCAGATAAAATCTAGTTGCTATAATTCCGGTGCAACTGTTACCGAGAGCGTAATGACCGCAAATGCGGATTACTCAGGCGTAACGATCCTGACACCAAGCACCATCACTTCTAATGGCGAGGGGAAGTCGATAAATGATGATTTCAGCGAGTTCTCGCACGTTATATTTGCAGAGACGATAGACGAGTTAGAGCAGATCGAAGCAGAGTTCAAGATTGAATCGGGAGATTATGAATGGGAGAGCGGAGTAACAGCATCTCAGGGCGAGTCATCTCTGGGCATGTCAGTAGAATACGCACTGGAAGAAGGCAATCTTGAGGCGTCTTACGGTAATGCCTTTGCAACGCATACGGAAGGAATAAGAACAAAGGGCGCTCAGTATTCCGGAGTTGCCCACATTACAGATGACGGTATCGCATCCACAGGAAAGGGAGATAACGCGAATTTCAACTCTAATGACACCTCCATCTATCATAAGGTACATGTAGATGGCGGAAGAAAGTGGGCAGAGATAAACACTTATTTATCTACCAACTCCTCGGAGATTGATTACACGTGGAAGCAAGAAGCGAAGACATTCATTCACAATTCCTCGCTTGGTATGAGGCTAGAAGGCGTAAGCAGGAATGAGACAAATCTATGGGCTGCTTCCGGGATGGAGGGAAGGGCATTGAAATTCCCGACTCAGTATCTTCCACCAGGGAAAGTGGTCATCAAAGAAATAATTCCCGTTTATGAAGACCTGAAACAGTCAGTGGAAGCTTTTCGTGATGATTTCGACACTGACCCCGTTGGTGCATTCTACTCCGTTGATCAGGGCGCCCATATATCGCCAAACAACGAAAGTGAGCCCCAATCATGGAATTCTGAGCTCGAAGACGAAGAGCACTTCAACTTAGGCATGGCTTTCAACTTCAACCATCCATGACCATTTATTTATAAGTGAAGATGGGTAAACTAGACAAGAGGTAAAAGAGGAAGAAAAGATGGCGAAAAAGAAGGAAAAGAAGAAGGATAGAATAGCTGTTCTGCTCATAACGGCGCTGGCTGTCGTGCTCCTCAGTGTTAGTGGGGCGCTGGCTTTGGACACTGGCTGGAAGGACCCTTCGGCTGATGCCGCCGATACTGGTGGGGATGGCAATGGATTCGAACTCGATCCTGCAAATGCTTACCATGATGACGTTAACTTCGCGAGCAACCTTGATGGGCGCGATGACTGCCACTGCTACTATGACTATAACTTCGATCTGCCTACGAATGCGACAATCAAAGGGTTCGAGGTGCGGCTTGACTGGTGGCTGGACAGCACCACAGGTACTAACAGAATATACGCGGAACTATCCTGGGATGGCGGTTTGAACTGGACAGTGGTGGGAATGGCGAGCACAGAAGGCACCAGCGACGGGAATCCAACCGAAATCTTAGGCGGTCCTACCGATACCTGCGGGCGCAGTTGGAGCATAGGCGACCTATTCAACGACAATTTCCGGCTGAGGCTCTGTTGCGATTCTGACAATGATACGAGGGACTTCTTACTGGACTGGGTCCCGGTTAAGGTCTACTATTCCTTTCCCGATCTGATCATCACAGATAAGCAGGAGAATTGGGATGGCAACAACTTTGCTGTAAGCTGTAAGGTAAAGAACCAGGGCGGTGGTGCAGCAGGTGCGAGCGATACAACTCTTTATGTTGATACTATTCCTGTGGAAGACCAAGCCACTCCTGCTTTGGGTCCCGGAGAGAGCACAGATGAGCTAACATTTGCTCACGTGGAGAGCTGTCCATGCGGTGAGACACGCAACATCAAAGTTTGTGCTGACAATGACAATGTTGTTGAAGAGGGTGATGAGTTAAACAACTGCGTGGAACAGGATGTTTACCCCAAGCCCGATCTGATAATCACGGATAAGCGCGAAAATTGGATTGACAATAATAACTTCACGGTATGCTACAAGGTAAAGAACCAGGGTTCTTGCCCAGCGGGGGCGAGCGCTGCAGCCCTTTATGTTGATGGCTTTGAGGTGGAACCTCAAGACACTCCTGCGTTGGACCCAGGTGCGATCACCGACGAGATGACCTTTGATTATGAGGCCACCTGTCCATGCGGCGACTCAGTCAACGTTACGGTTTGTGCCGACAGCGGTGGCGCCATTGAAGAGAGCGATGAGAGGAACAACTGTGAGATGAACTTTGTGGATCGGGATTTTGTGGTCATAGACATATGGAGCGATAATTCCAAGATTTATTATCAAGTAAAGAACATTGGCAGTGTAAAAGCTCCAAGGAGTTACAGTAGGCTGTACGTCGATGGTGAATTAACGGGAACAGATAGTGTGTATGAATTAGCATCGGGAAAGAGTTCGACAGAGTCATTCTGGAGCTACTCGTGGACATGCACATCGCCCGAGGATACAATAGAAGTATGCGCAGACTATGATAAACGAATAGCTGAGAGCAAGGAAAGCAATAATTGCAGGACCGAGACATGGTCTTGTCCAACACCTACGCCCACACCGCCAATACCCACGTGCCCGGACCTTGTGATCACAGAGATATGGAACGTTGGATCTAAGGTCTATTACGAGATAGAGAACATTGGCGGCGTATCAGCTCAGATGAGCTATTGTAGCTTGTTCATCGATGGGAGATTGAAGGGGCACGATAACGTGAAGGTATTAGGACCTGGAGACCGTTCTACTGAGTCTTTCACGTACCGGTGGAGATGCACATCTTCCAAAGACACAATAAAAGTATGCGCAGACCATACTAGCCGAATAGCAGAGTGTAATGAAGTCAATAATTGCAGAACAGAGACATGGTCTTGCGGCCCAACGCCAACACCCACGCCAACGCCAACGCCAACACCAACACCAACACCAACACCCACGTGCTCGGACCTTGTGATCACAGAGATATGGAACGTTGGTTCTACGATCTATTACGAGATAGAGAACATTGGTGGCGCATCCGCTCAGATGAGTTATAGTAGCCTATACGTCGATGGGAGATTGAAGGGGCACGATAACGTAAAGGTATTAGGACATGGAGACAGTTCTACTGAATCTTTCACGTACCGGTGGAGATGCACATCTACCGAAGACACAATAAAAGTATGCGCAGACCATACTAGCCGAATAGCAGAGTGTAATGAAGTCAATAATTGCAGAACAGAGACATGGTTTTGCTAATGGAAAAGGGTAAGTGGATGTAGATAAAAGGTAATAGAATGAAAAGCGGAAAAGCTATCGGGATAATAGCAGTAATACTTGCGGTTGCACTACTATTTACAGGGACAATCCTCGCTGCTCACAGTCAACAGAAGAACACTATTTCTACATCCCCGTGCCCTGATCTTGAGATCACCAATATATGGAACGAAGATTCCACGATTTATTATGTGATAAAGAATAGTGGCGATGCAACAGCTTCAAAGAGCTACTGTGGCTTGTACATAGAGGGCATATTAAAGAGTCATGACTCTGTGAAGAGTTTAGCACCAGAAGAGAGTTCAACTGAGTCTTTCCGGTACCGGTGGAGATGCACAGGTTCATCAGACGAAATAAAAATACGTGCAGACCACGTTAAACGGGTATCTGAGTGCGATGAAAGCAATAATTGCTTGACTGATGTATGGAGTTGCACACCAACACCAACGCCAACGCCAACGCCAACGCCAACGCCAACGCCAACACCAACACCAACACCAACACCAACACCAACACCAACACCAACACCAACACC
>JAUXGS010000083.1 GCA_030621945.1 Methanosarcinales archaeon
CGCTATATACACGTGGTTCATGCTTACTAACTCCTGCATGTAACGATAGAAGAAGGTCAGCAAGAGCGTTCGGATATGCGCACCGTCAATGTCTGCGTCGCTCATGATGATTACCTTATAATAACGCGTTTTTTCCACGCCAAAGTCATCGCCTATTCCCGCACCCAGAGCAGTGACAAGCGCGCGAATTTCGGTACTCTTCAATATCTTATCCAGCCGCGCCTTCTCCACGTTCAGAATCTTACCGCGAATGGGCAGAATCGCCTGGAAGTTCTTATCTCGTGCCTGTTTCGCAGAGCCACCGGCAGAATCACCCTCTACGATATAAATCTCCTTCTTCGCTGGGTCTCTCTCAGAGCAGTCCGCAAGCTTCCCTGGCAGCGAATCCGTGATTAAATCTTTCTTCCTCACTATTTCACGTGCATGTCTTGCTGCTTCTCGTGCCCTCGCTGCCTCCACTGCTTTCTTAATGATCGCAGTTGCATCAGTTGGATGCTCTTCCAGGAAATCCCACAGATGTTCCCGCACAATCGATTCTACAATGCCCTTGACTTCACTATTTCCGAGTTTGGTTTTTGTCTGCCCCTCGAATTGCGGATCCTTAAGCTGCAAACTTATTACTGCCGTGAGCCCTTCTCGCACGTCATCGCCATCCAAACTCATTTTTTTAAGCAGGTTATTCGCTCTGCCGTATTCGTTAATCGCCCTCGTCAACGCCGCTTTGAATCCACTGAGATGCTTACCACCTTCTATGGTCTTAACATTATTCACGAACGAGAAGATGTTCTCCGAATAGCTGTCGTTATACTGTATACCGATTTCAACTTTAACGCCATCCTTATCGTCTTCAAAAAGTATGTGTCCGTGCAGCACGCGCTTATCCCTGTTTATATATTCTAAGAAAGAAGCAATGCCACCCTCATACCTGAATGTTTTACCTTCTCCTGTTCTTTCATCTTCCAGGGAAATGGAAAGCCCTTTATTCAAAAAGGCCAGCTCTCTCAGTCGAGTTGTTAAAATGTTCGCGTCAATTTCATACGAGCCAAAAGTCTGACTATCCGGTTTAAATCGCACCTTCGTCCCACACGCTCCGTTATTCCCTTCCGAGCAGCTCACCGCTTTTAATTCACATACCGGCTTGCCCCGCTCGTATCTTTGAAAATAGCTCTGCCCATTCCTGCACACTTCCACCTCCAGCCACTCTGAAAGTGCATTTACCACCGAAATCCCCACGCCATGCAGTCCGCCGGCCACTTTATAAACCTTGTCATCAAATTTACCACCTGCATGCAGCTTTGTCATCACTACTTCCAGCGCAGAAAGGTTATATTCCTTATGCAGGTCCACAGGAATCCCTCTTCCATTATCGCTTACCGTCACGGAGTTATCAGTGTGGATTATCACGTCAATAGCGGTGCAAAACCCTATTATGGCTTCATCCACGCTGTTGTCTAACACTTCGTTTACTAAATGATGAAGACCTCGGGTGCCCGTGTCGCCGATGTACATAGCAGGCCTTTTTCGCACCGCTGTTAAGTCTTTTAAAACCTGTATATCCTTCGCGCTGTAGCTTTCTTCTTCTGCCATCTCTGTATAATAATATGCGATAGCTTTAAATAAAATTTTCACTTTACACTGATGCACCGGGATTACCTGATGCCCCACGTCAATCGACTTTCAAAGAGATAATTCAACAAAAACGCGCAAATAATCCCCACAATATTTGAGAGCAGATAGTACACGTTCATATACTCTGTTAGGAAGTAAAGAATACCGATATTGACCGCTAATCCACCAGAACGCCATAAATTGCTTTTTAGAATGCGTTTCATGAACTGTTCGACATGCGTGGTTTTTTGTTCCTTGAACGTCCAGCGGTCATTCATCAGAAATTGCAGGATGATGGTGATTTCAATTGCAATCGCGGAAGAATACAGATAGAAAATCCCCGCAACGTCTGTAAAGACCCAAAGAAAAAAAGTGTTAATTCCTGCACCAATAGCACCGACAATGGAGAACTTGGTCAGACGAAGAAAGTCTCTTTCCAAAGCCGCTACTTGATCCGGTAGTTTCATAGTTTCGATTATAGTAGTGTATCGTTACAAAGCAAAAGGTTTTTTCTTTAACAATTTTTTCTTTTCGTTTACCCAAAAAAAGAAAGCTTTATCAAAGAAATAGTTTTTCTTTTAGCACAGGTTTTCTTTTTTCTATCTAAAAAGAAAAAGTGTTGCGGAGGTTGCCGAGTGGACAAAGGCGTGAGGTTCAGGGCCTCATCCTGCAGGGGTTCGGGAGTTCGAATCTCCCCCTCCGCATACTTGAATATACTCGTTGAGTTCAACCGGGCGTATAATTCTCGAATCACCATACAAAAATTAAATACAAGAGGCTCGCACGTGACCAATAAACAATCAGGGAAGGGCATTTCTGATGTGTCATCGCAGAAGAAGGAAACGAAGGGCGTTGAAACATTACTCGGTGATCCGAAAAAAGCCATTATCAAACTTGCATTACCAATGATAGCGGCGATGTCTGTGCAAACAATCTACAACCTTGTTGATGCTTTTTGGGTTTCTGGTCTTGGTGTTGACGCACTCGCTGCTATTGGTTTCGTCTACCCCTTTTTCTTTATGGCTATGGCACTGTCTAACGGGTTGGGCGTGGGTGCAGGGTCCGCTATATCCCGCAGGATTGGCGCTTGGGATAAGATGGGTGCTGACAACGTAGCGGTTCATACAATCGTTATAATGTTGTTAATCGCAGTTGCTTTTACCATACCGCTTTTTGCTTTTGCTGACGAGTTATTCGTCCTGATAGGCGCTGGTAAGACGGTAGGTATGGCTGTAGCGTATGGTCGGGTTATCTTTGCCGGCAGTATTCTTATATTTTTCACTAACATAGCGAATGCAATACTGCGGAGTGAGGGGGATGCCAAGCGAGCCATGTATGCCCTGGCATTGGGTGCAGGTCTGAATATCGTATTAGACCCTATTTTCATCTACACGCTCGGTTTGGGTGTTGCAGGTGCTGCTTGGGCTACACTCGTATCATTGGGCATCTCGTCCATTATCATGCTAAACTGGCTGCTTATCAAAAAAGACACCTATGTATCATTTAAGTTCAGCGACTTCAAATGCGATAAGGAAATTGTTAAGGATCTCTTCGGCGTTGGTCTGCCTGCTTCGGTGATGATGCTTTCCATGTCCTTCACGATCTTGATACTGAACGTCATAATAGTTATGGTGAGTAGCACAGACGGTGTGGCAATCTACTCTACTGGATGGCGGGTGGTAAGTATAGCAGTCCTGCCGACGATTGGTATCGCCACAGCAGTTGTCCCGGTAACGGGAGCTGCTTTTGGTGCACGCTCATTTGAGAAAGTAAGTATCGCTCATCTCTATGCAGTAAAGATCGGCTTTATGATGGAGACAGCTATAGCAGTGGCAACTTTCATTTTCGCGCCTCAGATAGCTGCGGTATTTACACAAGCCGAGGGGGCGGCACATATAGCACCTGATTTGACAATTTTTCTCAGGATAATCTGTCTTTTATACCCGACAATATCATTTGGAATGCTCTCTGCCTCTGTTTTTCAAGGAACGGGAAAAGGGATGAATGCACTGTTGGTCACTGTTTTACGAACGCTTATACTAACTCCTTTGTTAGCAGTCATATTCGCTTTTAACCTTGGATTGGGTTTAGTGGGAATCTGGTGGGGCTTGGTTGCCGCAAACACCATTGGTGTGGCAGTAGCATTTTCATGGGTCCGGCTGTATATACGAGGGTTGATGAAAACAACGTAACTGCTCAATACTCGGTGGACTTATAAATCCAAATTTTTTTCCCGCTATTTATTGAGCAAGCAGATACATAGATAGCCGTTTACTGATCCGAGTAACAGCTTTACTTCTTCATCTTACGTTATGTTATCGTCGGCTGCGTAACTCCACCTAAAGCCTCTTGCAACTGCTGCTGTAACTGCTGATATCGCTTCTGTCCTCGCTCATCCTGTCGTTCCAGGGTCTTCTGCCTCAAGCCGTAGGTCTCCTTCTTCTCTGCCAGATCTTCCGTTACCTCATTCTTACTTGCTTTTATCATCAACTCGCCAATGTTCTTGTAGATCAACGCATTTTCCTCAACTTTTTCCAATTCCGCTAATGCATTCTCAGCATCTCGTAACAGAGCCTCTACTTGCATCTTTTGCCTTCCCAACGCTTCCATTTGAGCTTTAAGCTGCTGGAGCTGCGCAAGCAGATTTTGCACATGAGGCGGTATTTCCGCACTTCCACTCATTTTGTCATCCTCTTTCTTTATTTTACTATCTGATTTCGTATTTCAGCAAGTATTCTTTTGGCTCTTGCTACATATAAATAGATAAACCATGAGTGGAGAAGGCGAGAAGGTAGGGGTATTGGTTATTTCTTACGGGTCGAGAGCGGCTGCGATGATTGATGCACTGTGCCGAAGCGAAGATTACAACGTGCAGTTATTTGTTGCGGACAAGCAGCGGAATCCGTTTAACGTGGAGCATGCGGGGAAGCATGTGGTCATTCCGGATTTGGACGTAGGAAAGATCTGCGAGTTCGTTGGGGCGAACAAGAATGCGATAGATTTTGGTATCTGCGGTCCTGAGAAGCCGATAATCGCGGGTGTTAGAGACCTTATTGAGCGTAAGACTGGAGTGCCCATGATATGCCCTACGAAGCAGTACGCGATTGAAGAGAGCAAAGTTGCGCAGCGGTATCTGATTGAGAAATGCTGTCCCGAGGCCAATCCAAGCTTTAAAGTGTTTCATTGCACTGAGTATAAAACAGTAACTGACGTTAAAAAAGCTGTTTGGAGCTTTTTAGATGATATAGGAGACGAAGTTGCGGTCAAGCCAGATAAGCCGACAGCAGGCAAGGGCGTCGGTGTGTGGGGCGATCACTTCACCAGTAGAGCGCAGCTCTTTGAGCATTTCCGGTCGATCTTTGAGAGTGGCAGTGATGTGCTCGTTGAGGAGAAAGTAGAGGGGGAAGAGTCGAGTTTCCAGGCGTTCTGTGACGGTAAAAGAATCTCCGCCCTTCCTGACACGCGGGATTACAAACGCGCTTTTGATTTTGATATGGGCCCTAACACAGGAGGAATGGGCTCTTATAAGGATAGAGAAGATTGGCTGCCGTTTGTTAGTAAACGAGATAGAGAAGAGGAGGAGAAGCTGGTTCAGCGAATTCTCAACGAACTGAGAGGTAACGGCGAGAATGAAGGGCTGCGAGGTATTCCGTTTTACGTTGCCTTTATGCATACGCGCGAAGGTGCAAAGATACTGGAGATCAATAGTCGGCCAGGCGACCCGGA
>JAUXGS010000089.1 GCA_030621945.1 Methanosarcinales archaeon
CAAGCCTGCCGTCATTCATTGTGAAGACCAACATATTATAGACAGTAAGAGAGAAGAATTTGAATCTGGAGGGAAAGTAGAAAAAAAGCACACAGAACTCCATTCCGAGCTGAGACCCGATGAAGCGGAATTGTCGGCGGTCAGGAACGTTTTATCTTCCGCTTCGGCTTTAAGTGGCATTAAAATCAACATCGCACATGTATCCGTTTACGATACCGTGGGTATTCTAAGACAATACAAAAACGTTCACTGTGAAGTCACACCACATCATCTGTTTTTTACCAGGAACGATGTACTGGCAAAAAAGTCGCTTTTAAAGACGAACCCCCCGTTGAGAACAGAAGAAAACAGGCGGCGGTTGCTGGCGGCATTTAAAGAAGGCAAAATAGATTTCTTGGCGACTGACCATGCACCGCACACGAAAGAGGAAAAAGCACAGAATATCTTAGATGCGCCTGCCGGTGTCCCCAATTTAGATACGTACGGTAATTTCGTGTCCTGGCTAATCGTACGTTGTGACGTCCATCCGACGCTTATAGCACGTGTCTGCTCATATAATCCGGCTCTATTCCTGGGCTTGAACGACAGAGGCCGTATAGAAGTAGGAAAAAGAGCAAATTTGACGATTTTAGATTTACAGAAGCAAGTGAAAATCAGCAGCGAACGTTTGTATACAAAATGTGGGTGGTCGCCCTTTGAGGGTTACGAATTACCCGGCACGGTGAAGCATGCCATTTTTAATGGTGTAGTAGCGACTGAGTATGACGAGGTACTGAGTGAGCTGTTTCGTACTGAAAATATTTGATATTGTAGCTACATTCGTAAGACTAAGAGATACGTATGAACCATATTATAGATACCCTCATTGTTGCAATATGGCTGATGCTGCCGGCATACATACCAAATCCGAGTGCTGCGTTCTTTGGCGGTAAAACACCCATAGACCGGGGTATTTACTGGGGTAAGAGCCGATTGCTTGGTGATGGAAAGACATATGAAGGTCTCGTAAAGGGCATCTCATGCGGCTTCCTCGTCGGCATCGTTCAGCATCTATTTTTGAGTGGATATTTAAATCTGCCTTCTTTCGGCATCTTCCCCTTCTTTTTAGTGACGTTATTCTGCTTATCTGCGGGTGCAATGCTTGGTGATCTGCTGGGGAGTCTCATAAAGCGGCGGGTTGGGCTAAAACGGGGTGCGCCTTTCCCTTTGGTAGATCAACTGGATTTCGTGGCTGGTGCCTGGCTGCTTTTGTTCCTGTTTGCACGAGAGTGGTTTACTGAATCCTTCTCCTTGGATATCATCCTTGCGGTTATTATTATTACCCCGCTATTGCATCTGTTTACAAATTACATCGGCTTTAAGATAGGAAAGAAGCAAGTCCCGTGGTGAGGCGAACGAGCCGAAAATCGTTGTTGAGCGATATTGAACGGCAGCATTGAAAAAAAGCGTAATGTTTAATTAAAATCCTGATCTACAATGCAATGTTTAATAAGAAAACTATGAGGGAGACGAAGAAGGCCAAAGGAGGGGAAGAAGGGATAAAGATAGCACAAGTCTCTTGTGGCACCATCTATGGGAATGTGCAGCATGAGATAGAGAAAGCTGCGGCAGAAGTGGGTGCAGAGCTATATGTGCCCGAAGTTGATCTGGACTATGTAAAAGAGAAGGTGGACGAATTTGGATACGACTTTAAGAATAGCCTGGGATTAAGCGTGGCGTTGGCGCGAGGCTACGCCGTGTCGGAAGGGCTAAGCGATGCTGACGCGGTATTCCTGGCGGGGTGTCACAAATGTCCGCGAGGAGCGGTTATACGGACGGAAATCCGGAAGATCATACAGGAAAAGACAAATCTGCCCATTGTTATGTATCCTTTTTCAGAACGGACAAAGGCGGGTGAGTTACTGACGAGAATGGAAGCACTGGTTACGATAGTGAGACGGAGATGGATATTGGAGCGGACGGTGCAAGAGGGACTTACTGCGGGCATTGATTCCGGTTCGACAACCACAAAGGCAGCGATAATGCAGGATAACGAGGTGTTGGGGGCAACATGGTCACCGTCGAGAGAAGTGGTAAAAACGGCGGAAAAAGTTTTCGAGAAGGCGTTGGAGATCGCAGGAGTGAAGCGGGAGGATATAGAGGCTCTCGGAACCACTGGTTATGGCAGGCACCCGTTAGGCGAGCATTTCAAGGCAGATTTAGTGCAAGAGGAGCTGACCGTAAACTCGAAGGCGGCGATGTATCTCGCGGGCATCGAGAAGGGCGAAGCCATGATCATTGACATCGGCGGTATGGACAACAAGATAATAACCGCGAATGACGGCATTCCCGACAACTTCACGATGGGCGGGATATGCGCTGGCGCTTCAGGAAGATTCCTTGAAATGGTGGCACGTAGACTGGGCGTCGATGTGGTGGAGATGGGTAAGTTAGCGTTGGAAGGCGATTATACTAAAGTCAAGACGGACAGTTATTGCATCGTTTTTGGTATTCAGGACCTTGTATCAGCATTATCAAGTGGAGCGCGAAAGGAAGACGTTGCGGCTGCTGCTTGCCATTCGGTCGTGGAACAGGTAAAAGAGCAGTTGTTACAGGAAATAGACCTCAGACAGCCTGCAATAGAAGTCGGCGGCACTGCTTTGGTTGAGGGCGTGCCGGTAGCGATGAACGACGTGCTGGGATTCGACGTCATTGTGCCGCGGTATCCGCAGTATATCGGTGCAGTGGGCGGAGCACTGCTCTCTTCGTCCTTCAGGTAAAAGCATGTTGCAGTTCATTGGTGTGGTGGAGAAGGCGAACGAAAGGGGAGTATCAAAGGTAAGAATTTTTGATGAATTTCGTGAGGGCTTGGAAGGGTTGGATACCTTCTCGCATATTATCATCCTCTACTGGTTCCATTTACGAGCTACTGAGGAGAGAAGGAGGGTTTTAAAAGTAATTCCAATGGGGTGTGCGAGAAACCCAAAAGTGGGTGTGTTTACCTCCAGGAGCCCCAGCAGACCAAATCCGATCGGATTGTGCGTAGCGGAACTGGTGAAACTGGAGGGGAATATTTTATCGGTGAAAGGGCTCGATGCTTTTGAAGGCTCGCCAGTAATTGACCTCAAGCCGTACCTCCCACGAATAGATGCGTTTCCCGAGGCTGCAGTTCCGCAGTGGGCACGTCATGATCCGAAAACATGATGGTTTCTAAAGGATGGACGTCAAGATAATTCGGAGTCAAAGAAGGAAAAAAACGATAAGTGCACGCGAAGTGGACGGAGTCATCCACTTATATCTCCCTATAGGACTTTCGCGAGAGGAGGAATCCCAGTATGTTCAGTGGGCGAAGAAGCGGTTTGAAGCACAGCGTCGTAAAAAGGAACTCATAGAGAATAATACTGATGCAGAGCTGGCAAAGCGTGCGCGTGAACTAAACAAGCGGTATTTTGCCGGGGAACTCTCCTGGGTGCGGATATGCTATACGACCGAGCAGAATGCACGCACCTTCGGGATTTGTAACACTACAAACAAAACAATCAGGATTTCAGATCGCCTTCTGAAAATGCCGAAATTCGTGCATGATTACGTTGTGGTGCATGAGCTTGCACACTTGAAAGTGCCGCGACACGGGCCCGACTTTTGGAAACTTGTAAACGGATACCCAAAAACAGAACGGGCTCGCGGATATTTAATGGCGGTTGGTATGAGTGATTGATTGAGATGTTCGTGTTTTAGTGCTCATTTAATTTATGCTTCCGAAAAGAACTTGAAAGTAAATGATAAAAGAAAATTAAGGTGAAAAGAAAACAGACACAAAATAAAATGCAAAAAGATTACATTTTGTCACTGGAAGCAGACAGATGGTTATTTCATCCTGATACCCTTGTGGACAAGGCGCATGTGGTGATGTTAAAGGAGCGCGGTATCATAAAGAAGGCGGAAGCGGCGGCCATTCTGAACTGCTTGACTGATATAGAAGAGATGGGAGATGATTTTATCGAGCATGAGCTCTCCGCATACGAGGACGTGCACACGGCGATCGAATCGGTAGTGATACGGGAAATAGGTGAGGACGCAGGCGGAAGGATGCACACCGGACGGTCAAGGAATGATGAAGTTGCAGCGTGCATACGAATAGCGCTTCGTGACGAGCTGTTTGAGCTGATGGAGGCGGTGAATGGATTGAGAAGCGCGTTATTAGAAAAAGCGGCTGAGCACGAGGATACCATAATGCCCGGCTATACGCATTTGCAGCATGCACAAGCAACTACATTCGCGCACCATGCCTTAGCACACGCAGATGCGTTTGCTCGTGATTTTACACGGCTTATAACTGCATATGAGCATACAAACGTAAGCCCCTTGGGCGCAGCGGCATTCGCTTCCGCAGGCTTTCCGATAGACCGAGAGCGAACAGCGAAACTTCTTGGTTTTGAGTCGGTGCTGGAACATTCGATGGATGCGGTATCCACGCGGGATTTTATCATCGAGACGATTTCATGTTTCTGTAATTTGGTGACCAACCTGAGCAGGCTTGCAGAAGAGTTAATACTGTGGAGCACCTCAGAATTCAATCTCATTCGCGTTCCTGCGGACTACGCAACTGGAAGTTCGATAATGCCACAGAAACGAAACCCTGACTATGCAGAGCTTGTGAGGGCAAGAGCAGGCACAGTTTACGGATGTTTGATGAGTGTGCTTTCTATAAGCAAAGCGTTACCGTACTCTTACAATCGCGATTTACAAGAGGTCACGCCACATCTGTTAAAAGCCGCGAAGACCACGACTGCGTCGGTAGCAGTAATGAAAAGCATGGTAGAAGGGCTGGAAGTGAATAAGGAGGAGATGGAGAAGAAGGCTCCACGCGGATTCACTGCCGCAACTGAGCTGGCTGATACTATCGTTAGAGAGACTGGCACACCTTTCAGGACGGCGCATAAAATTGTGTCTTCTTTAGCTTCTGTTTTGGCCGATGAAAATCTGGAGACAATAAAAGATAAGGACTCGGAAAAAGTGTGTGTGACAGAGATACTTCAGCAGATAGATGCTATTGCAGTAGAGATCACCGAGAAAAAACTGAGCGATAAGGGGCTCACCGAGAAGAAAGTAAAAGAAGCACTGAACCTCGCTTCAAACATTCAGAAGCGGAGTGTAAAAGG
>JAUXGS010000178.1 GCA_030621945.1 Methanosarcinales archaeon
ATTGGAGGAGCGCATTAATACAAAAAATCGTTTCCTCATACAAAAAGCGAGCGATTGGTGAATATCTATCTAGCGTTGGCAGCAAGATGTTCAGGCATCGCAGGTCTCGCTCCTCCTATGTGCAGATATTTACTGACAAATCTAAATAAATCATCACTGAAATGAGTTCTTTCTAAATTTATTTATCTATTTACTTACTTATTTACCGGGCGTTTCTCCTTCTTATCCACCTGTATCTCCTCTATCCTTGTATGCGGATAATTTCCAGTTTCGTCCTTCTCCTCCACTTTCACCATGTCCCAAATCGTAAGCAACGCCACTGACAAACCATGGAGTGCATCCATCTCCACCCCGGTTTTTCCAACCGATTTCACAAATACCGAGGCTTTTATAATCTCCTCCCCTAATACGAATTCAACCTTTACGCTTTCGATATTTATTTGATGACAGAGCGGAATCATATCCGGCGTCTTCTTCACCGCTAATATCGCGGCCATTTCCGCGCACTCAAGCACATTCCCCTTCTTGGTTGTCCCACTTGTTATCTTCTCTATCGTGCTACGTTTCACTTTTATCCTACCAGAAGCTACAGCTACGCGCTCGACATCGCCCTTTTCGCTTATATCTATCATGCCCGCACTATATCGCTGCATTGTTCATTCGCTCACTCATTCACTCACCGCACTCAAGGTGGTGGCCAGACACCGAAATATATCTCCAGCCCGATGATCAAAACGCCAATAAACACGCCTACGAGCAGTATCATCTTCGGCGACATCTTCACCGCGGATTCCTCAACATCGTAATACCGCATCAATCCGGCAGAGGACATAAGCCCACGCTCTTCCCCTTTACCGCCTCCACCGCTTTTCTTTTCCGCTTTCTTCGCTTTCTTCGCAGGTCTTCCTTTTACCATCTCCTCGCACCTATAATTTATACTCTTACTTATCTATCGTTTACTCTTTAATTATCCTCACTTTCGTGCCACTAACATCAAGAACACTTTCATCTGTTTTAATTCCGCCCGTATCTTTGCAGAGCTCAACCTTCGTTGCCGTTGCGTTCTCTACATCTCTGGCATCCAATTCCTCCACGTATATCTCCAGCGTACCCAACGGTGCATTTAACGGAATACCCTGCTCAGATTTATATCTTCTAACTGCTCGGACAATATCCGCAATGACATCTCCTTCCATCTCCGCTTCTAAATCAATCATATCTTGCTTCACTTCTGGCCAGTGTTCTTTATGCACACTCTTTCCCGGTTCGATGTAGGAATACATCTCTTCGGCAAAAAACGGAGCGAACGGTGCAAGCAGTTTAGAAAGAGTTTCTAACGTCATATACAATGCATATTTGGCGGATTCCTTCCCCTCATCTCCTGAACTGCCATATAACCTCGACTTTGCCAGTTCAATGTAATCATCGGCAAGCACGTACCACGCAAACGTTCGTATATCCTTCATTGCCTCGTCGAACTTGTAGTTTTCCATCGCGTCCGTCACCGACAGGACGAGCTTGTTCAGTTTTGTGAGCAGCCATTTATCAACAACGCGTAGATTTACCGCTCCTTCTTCGTATTGGTAATCGGATAGATGCAGCATAGAGAAACGGAGAATGCTCCACAGTTTCTGCATGAATTTACTCGCGGCTACTATATCCTTCCATCGGAATTGGACGTCTGAGCCTACCGCACCGCCAATTGCCGCCCACTGTCTGAATACGTCCGCACCGTGCTCCTGGATCACTTCGTCTGGCGAGATGAAGTTATTGCGTGATTTGCTCATCTTGTACCCGTCTTCGCCCAGGACCATGCCGTTTATTAAGATCGTGTGCCATGGTTTTGCGTTGGTAAGCGCGAGTGAGCGAAGGATAGTGTAGAACGCCCAGGTTCTTATAATGTCATGCCCTTGCGGTCTTAGTGCGGTGTGGAATGCAATTCCTGACTGGCCTCCCGCATTGAGGTCCCAATCTGCAACCCAAAGAGCGCTTAGTGAGGAGTCCATCCAGGTGTCCAATACATCGTCCTCTCCTTTAAATTCGCTGCCGCCGCAGTTAGCACACGGCTCCTTTGGACTGACCATTGCCGGATCCACCGGCAGTTCATCTTCAGAAGCAACTTTTACGGTACCGCAGCGCTTACAGTACCAAACCGGGATCGGCACGCTGAAAATCCGCTGGCGCGATATGCACCAGTCCCATTCCATAGAGTCAACCCAATTTTTCAGTCTGATAGCGAAATGCTCAGGATACCAATTTATCTCATCCGACGCTTTTATTATCTCATCATGCATCACACGCACAAACCACTGTCGTGTAGAAATGATCTCAATAGGCGTTTTACATCGCCAACAGACGCCCACGTTTTGTTGTAGCGGTTCACGTTTCTTAAGCAGCCCTTGCGCATCCAAATCTCCAATTATCCGCTTTTTGCATTCTGTTACGCTTAGCCCCTCATAACCCCGTGCCGCTTCGGTCATCAGGCCTCGTTCGTCTATGGACTCTATTAACGGGAGGTTATGCAACTTCCACCAGCGCACGTCCTGACGGTCACCAAACGTACAGATCATCACCACGCCAGTTCCGAACGCGGGGTCAACACTCTCATCTTCATAAACCTTCACGAAATGCTCAAATATCGGGACTGCCAACTCCTTTCCCGCGATATCCCGGTAACGCTCGTCATCAGGGTGCACAGCCACGGCAACGCAACTCGCAAGCAGTTCTGGTCTCGTCGTTGCAATCTCGACATACGCTGCATCTTGTTCTGTGCCTACATCTACCTTCTTAAAGAGTATATAATTCAA
>JAUXGS010000146.1 GCA_030621945.1 Methanosarcinales archaeon
TAATGAGACGAAGTTGTGTTGACTGTTATTATTATGGTAAAGTCTGTGGATTGGGTAAGGGCAAGTTATGCGCTTTGCTCTTCAAAAAGGGCGAGCCTCAAAGATTCGTTGAGAAGGAAATCTCGCCCTCTAAATTACTGCCAGATTTTATGGTTGCTATATTCCCCGTAGTCGGAGCGATTATACTCTTAGCACGAGATTTTAGCTGGCTTCTTGTAGTAATACTGGCAATTTTCGTCATTCTCTTCTTCGGCGGTACTGCGATCATAAGAGGCTCATTCGCCTGTAAATATTGCAAACAACGAGAAATTGGGTGCCCCGCAGAGCAGATATTCAGTAAGGAAAAGATGCAGGACAAATAACCACAAACTGTCTTGTGATCAAACCTTCACAATTTCTACTTCTATCTTATCCTTTATACTCAAGACACCATAGGTCCTGTATCTCGCCGGGAAAGCTCCGGTTGCACTGCCGGGATTGAGATAAATAGTGCGGCCTTCTCGCTCATTCGCCGGTTTATGCGTGTGCCCGTAGATGATCAAATCTAAATCTTCGCCTAACTTCGATTTCACCCGCCTCTTTAAGCCTATGGGGCTCCCGCCTTCTGAAGGATGTGTTATGCCAATTCTAAAGCCCATGAGTTCAAAAATCGCCTTAGCTGGTAGTTCACTCTTTATCTCGTTCGGATCCATATTACCGTGAACGCCCTTAAAATTACCCAATTCTCTCAATTGGTCGAGAAACATTTTACTTGTATAGTCCCCGACATGAATGATCAAATCTGCCTTCTTTATGTCTTCCAGAATCCTATCGGGCAAATCATCCAGATCCTTCGCATGCGTATCCGAGAGCACCACTACCTTCATCATTTCTGTTTCTTATTCGAACTTTCTTCGATTTTAATGTTAGTTGCTGTTTCTTAAGCGTTTATACCACGCAGGAAAAAGGAGGAAAATTATGGCTCTATTTTCGTGCTTTGTTTGGCCTATAATTTCATTCAACACGTGAGGCTATATCTCCCAGACACGAGCTTTAAAGACGTTTTAGATGGGATATCCGTTTATTTATTGCGGGAACGCCCGCCAGAATGCGTAGCTTCACTTGAAAACGCCATTGAACGGATTTTCGAAGATAAGGGCTGCGAGAGGTCTAATAAAATAAATGCCGATCTAATCGGGGCTATACCGCTATCGGACGCAATAGCTACTTGAAAAGGATAAAAGAAACAGTGTGAAGATGAGTTTATTATGCGTCTTGATGACGTATGCGCTCAGTTCCATCTGTGTCGTTTTTATGCTCATTCATTTCTCGTATTGGATGCATGCCAGGACTCGCACAGAAGCAGAAACTTCTCCAAAGCTCCTTGATAATCCTCTTCGCCGTATTCTTTCCATTCAAACGCGCCGGTGGGTTTATCTAACCGCACGATGCCCATACCTTCTATTTTCTTCCCCGTCCGTTCTTCGTAGCCCGTTCTGTATGCGGCAATTTGAAGTGAATAATCGGGATAAACCGCTTTCGAGGTCTTTACGTCAATGACGTATAATGCGCCATCCAAATAGCCAACGAGGTCTATTGTTCCGCCATATCCGTTAGCGCTCCATATCATGCGTTCGCTGTCAACCAGCTCAAACCCACAGGTACACTGCCATCGTTGGAATGCTGAGAACGGCTTTTCTATCTCTGTACAGTAAAGCCCGTCAAGAGGTTCGTCTTTGAGATAGCACTCGATAATTCGATGTGTCTTTGTGCCTATCTGAGCAGCGCGCGTAGAAATCTCTTTCCAGTTCGGCGTTCGGCTCTTCCACGCTTCCACTTGCGGATTTGGGATTAACCGCATGATGGTCGTCACGCTGGGGAGAATACCGATTGGGGTACGATAAAAATGACCTTCGAAACGCTTGATTAGCTCTATCTCACTCATCACCGTGTTTCACTCTCGCTCGGCTCATCTCAGATGCCCTCAGAACGATATACATCATCGGCTGCAAAACACCAAATAACTTTGGGTTTTTATAGTGGGACATATCCATCCTTTCATGTTCTCTACGTGCGTTTATTTTGATTTCGGTACTTTTACGGTCACTTTTTTACCGTATTTCATCAGCGATTTCATTCCTCGCCCTTCTCCAATCATGGTAAAAATACGGTCTCTATTTTCCTTCGGCCATAATGATCCGGCAAGCTGAGTAACTTTTGTATCGCTAAATGCCGCAGGGTATAACGGTGTACTTGTTCCGATTAGGATGATTTCTCGTGCTTTCGACGAGTATTCCAGCACGGAATCCAGGGTATGATTAATTGTTGTCGTACCGGTTATCATAACGATGTCACATTGCGGCAATAATTCCTTCTGTAGCGTATCAGGATAAATATCGTTACTGCGTTCCCTGCTGCTATCGAAAATAAACGTCTTTTTAGATGTTACTGCCTTTATTTGTTTAATCATCGGTTCAATAAACCCGATCATGCCAACTCTGTCGTCCTTTTTAAACATTTTAAATAGATCATTATGAGAAGAACTTTGCTCTATCTCTGAATGATCTACCACACTATTGAGTACTGCCAAGCCCAACGACGTTAATAAAGGATTGTTGTACTTAATTGCCCATCCAGCCATCTCTTTTGCGTCCATACCTCTGAGCGGTTTTTCAATTGGCATTACCGAACATCCGGGTGATAGTTTGTCTCTGAGAACATACGAAACCGACAGCGAACCATCATCCAACTCAACAACTAAAAGCCCCAAACCTATCCGAACATCTTTAATTCTTTTCCCTTCTAATGACGGCAGAGCCTGCTGGTAAATCGTTTCAAAAAGCATTGTAATCATCATTTAAAGCGATAGTATTAAATTAAATATTTTATGTCTTGTACGTGGACACGTAAAGAGAAACTATTTATCAAAAGAACATGCTAAAACTTAACGGTGGGTAACGATGTCACAAGTAGGAGAAGAAGAAAACGAGCATCTGGTCTTCGGCGGCGTGGACGTGGTAGACTTGGCAGAGAGGTATGGCACACCGCTTTACATCACCGATGAGAACAAGATAAGAGATAATTTCAGGAGCTATAAAAAAGCGTTTGAAACGGTGGATACTGACTTTTATTTCGCGGTAAAAGCGAACGGCAATCTCGCGATATTGCGTATTCTGGCGCAAGAAGGTGCGGGTGCTGACGTGTTTTCCGGTGGCGAACTCCAACTGGTGAAATTAGCCGGTATACCTCTGGACAAGGTCCTGTTCAACGGCAACTCGAAGAGCGAAGAAGAGCTGAGAGCAGCGGTAGAATCCCAGATAAAGGTATCTGTGGATTCGCGTGAAGAGTTGCAAACCTTATCCGCAGTAGCAGTGGAAATGGGCGAGGAGGCGGAAATTGCGATGCGGGTGAACCCCGACGTATCGCCGAACGTGAATCCGAAGATAGCCACAGGTCTGCGTACGTCACAATTCGGGATTCCCTATGATGAAATACTCCAGACCTATGAGGAGGCAGCAAAGCTGCCAAATATCGTCATTAAAGGCATACA
>JAUXGS010000174.1 GCA_030621945.1 Methanosarcinales archaeon
ACGAAAGCTTGGGCTGCCGGAAGATAAAAAAATAGTGTTTATCTATGGCATCTCGCTGCATAAATACATACACCTTCTACCGAGTATAGAGCGAGTATACAAGAAATACCCACTCATTCTTCTCGTTTTGACCTTCGTTGACGATTGGTTCGACCTATTTGAAGCAGTAAAACACCGGTATAATTTCATTGAGCTTAGAAAAGAAGTCATGCCCATAGAAGAACTTTATACATACTTTCATGCAAGTGATTGTCTCATCTACCATACTGACTCATCTCAAGATGCTGTACTCTCCTCCACCGTGCATACATGTATGGGTGCGGGGCGCCCAATTTTGGGTCACTACTCGAATTTTGTGGAGGGGTTTAATAAAGAACTTCTGAAATATGGAGATATAGAGGAGATGCTTATGGATGTCTTTGAGAATAGAGAAGAATGTAAATCGGTTTTAAGAGCTGCCAGTGAGTATGTGACGAGGAATTCCGCGGAAAAGATAGCTCAAGAGTTCATTCAATTGTTTGAGAGACTGGCGCTGGAGGAGGGTGGAAAAAGATGAAAATAGGAATGATGGGCGGGTGGAACACGGATTCCGGAGCATCTTTCCTTGCAGAGCTGATAGGTAGGCCTTGGGTAGAGGAGGGTCACGACCTCACGGTATTCACTTTTTACGATTATGCATTTCATGGAACGCAAATTACCGGTGTAGACGAGGAGTATGTCATAAGGTGCTTTACAGTTTCGGGTTATACACCTAATACGCTCAATCCAGTGCCATTTTTAACCTCGGATTATGATATATTTCTCGTTCAAGATTTAGGGATGCTCCCAAAGGACTTGCTTGGTAAGATCTACCACCGAATAAAGAAGAAGGCGAAGACAGTGAATGTAATTCATGATGGAAAACTCGCGGAAGACCCGGCTTTCTATCAATTTGACTGGGATGCAATAGTATGTTTCGATGAACGTTATAAAAGCTTCCTCGTGAAGGTGTATGACCCTGATAAAATAGATGTTATAGCCTACCCCTGCTATCCTCTGGCAAAGGGGGATATGGTAGAAGCGAGGAAGAAATTAGGGTTGCCTCAGGATAAGAAGATCGTATTTTGCTTTGGACCAGCGGCGAAGACTACTATCGAGATTGTCAATTCCATAGCCGAGCTTAACCGTGACTATCCGATTCTTCTTCTGGTGGTGACCAGAGATACAACAGGGATTCTGGAGTTCGGAATGCTACAAAAACAGGGTATTATGGAGATTGAACTGAGAAAAGAAGCTCCGGATATAAAAAGACTGTACGACTATCTGCATGCTTCTGATGCCCTCATTTTCAACAAGAAATCCGCCTCTCATGTTGTAGTTTCAAGCGCGGTTCTTCAGTGTCTTGGCTCTGGCTGCCCTATCGTTGCCCGGGATTCAAACTATGTGGAATATCTCGATAAGGAAGTGATGAAGTATTCCAGCGAGGAGGAATTGAAGAAAAAGTTGCGCGCAATCTTTGACGAGTCGAAAGAATACAAAACCACGATGAAGGCGGCAGAAGAGTACGTAAAGAGGAATTCAGCTCAAGCAATAGGTAAACAATATATAGAGCTTTTTAATTCTTTATTAAGTAGGTGATGTGCAAATGAAGATTGCGGTGATGAGCTCATGGAATGATGAAACAGGTGCTGCGGTGCATGCAAAAGCGCTGGTGAATGCGTGGATGAAGATGGGGCATAAAGTAACCGTATTCAGTTTTCTCAGGGAGGAGTTCGGAGAAGACAAATATACCAGTAAAGATGAGCGTCACGTGATAAGATGCTTCGGGAGAAACTTTTTGGACCCCAGACCCATTCTCACGACAGAGTGTGACATCTTCGTGGTTGAGGACTTACGGACGCTTCCAGTAGAACCTCTCGCCATGATATTTCCAATGATAAAAGAGCGAGCTTTTACTGTTCATATCGTTCACGAAGATAAGTTACCGGAGGAAACGTGGTTTTATCAGTTTCTCTGGGATAAAGTGATTTATTTCGATAAAAGACAAGAGTTCCTGATGGATGTTTATCCAGACGCAAGATACATCCCATTTCCCTGTTTCCCAGTAAGACGTGGTGACAAGATTGAGAGCAGAAAAAAGCTAGGATTGCCTCTGGATAAGAAAATAATCTTCACCTTCTGCCAGAGGGGATATCTGCCTTATCTCAGATACTTGTGTGAGGAGCTGAAGTATAAATCGGTCTTGTTATTTGTTGTCTCACCAGGCTTTGAGATGCTTGAAAAGGAGTTAGCACCGCCCTGGATGATTGTTCGTGAAGAGGGTGCCCTATCTGATGAGCGGTTTGACGAGTACTTATTTGCTTCGGATGCAGTCATCTTCCATAAATATCAGAACTCTTATCACCGGCTCCTCTCCTCTGTAATCTTCCAGGCAATGGGTGCCGGTTGTCCAATCTTTATTCCACAGCAATCCGCGTATTTCCAGCCATTAAAGGATGAAGTGGTCTATTATAGAGATACCGAGGAGCTGTGCAGGAACTTGGCCGCCTTTTGTGAGGATGAAGGGATAGCAAAGAGCGTTATAGAAGCGGAAGAAGTGTACACACATATGTAGTCTGCGGAGAAGATAGCAGGGATATACATAGACGTTTTTACTGCGGTATTGAAGGAGCGGAGGTTGTAATTGAATGATGTTAAAACGCTACGAAGGCAATCCAATACTGAAGCCAAAGCCCGAGAACGGCTGGGAATCCGAGAATGTTTTTAATCCCACGGTGGTTTATGATAAGGGTCTATTTCACCTCTTATACAGGGGTATGGGGCGAGATGGTATTTCGAGAATAGGGTATGCAGTAAGTATAGATGGCTTCGACTTCTTTCGCTTTGACAA
>JAUXGS010000002.1 GCA_030621945.1 Methanosarcinales archaeon
CGTTGGCACGATCGCCGAGCCGTGCAATCCGAGTTTGTGCAATCCGGTATCAACGAGAATGGCGAGTCGTGGTAAATAGCCCAGGTCTTCGAGTAGACTGAGCATGAAATAAAAGGTAATGATAAATGGCAAAACCATGCCAAAGGGAACATATAACCCTGTCGTCAGGATACCCAGCGATTGCTCGAAATCCAGCGCTTCAACCGTCGAGGTGCCGATCAGGAGGTCGTGGAGCAGCCCGCTCGGCGCAAATGAATTTACAACGCCTACAATCCACGGTCCATAGTAGTTACAGAAGATTGGATCCAGCAGATATTCAATTATCGCATTCCCGATCTCGATGATAAAGAGAAACACGAAGAGTATCGCGAGTATCGCAATAGGAATGCCGGTTGCGGGCTTCACCGTGGCATCTGCTATACGTTCGCGAATCGTGTGATGGCGGTGATGCACCACTTGAACGTCCCGAATAATTTCACCAACTTTCAACCATCTTTTCTCTTCAGACATCGGCGACTCAATCGTTTTGGATGGCTTAGCATCACTGACTGCAGATGCCAGTTCCTTTATTCCCGTTCCACATAACGCACACATTGGAACAACCGACACGCCGAGCAACTGTTCCAATTTCTCCACGTCTATATCAATGCCGAGGTGCTTTGTCTCGTCCCACAGGTTCAAAGCAACGATAGTGGGCTTCTTCCTCTCCAGAATTTCCAGGGTCAGGTAAAGATTTCGTTCCAGATGCGTTGCATCTACAACGTTTATTACGATATCACCCTCCTGCAGCATGGTCTGGGCTACTTCCTCGGCTTTTGAAGTGGGTTCTAAGGAATACGTGCCGGGAACGTCAATCAACTCGAACTTCTCTTCCTCGATGAATGTAGTACCTTTTGTAAAGTCAACCGTCGTTCCGGGATAATTTGACGAAATCACGTTCACTCCGGTCAGGCGTGAAAAAACAACACTCTTACCAACGTTTGGGCAGCCAGTTAGCGCTATCTTTTTCATATTTTCTGGATCAAAATGTGCCGCGCCATCCCTCTCCCAATTGCTATCTGCGTGCCTTCAACGTCTATGACGAACGGTCCTCGCGCTGGTTGTGCCGCTATTACTTTAACGATTTTTCCTTCCATGAGCCCCATAGTCCTGAAGTGGCGTTGTCTTCCCGCACCTGGGCCCAACGCGACGATTTTCGCTTCTTCACCGGGTAGCAATGTGGTGAGGGGAACTCCTCTTTCATCAGAATTCATATTACTCATCAGCTTCTCCACCGTATTCTTATTATACCTCTCCCTAAATTTTCTTTTATTGCGTTATTTTTTCTGTATATGGACTATAACTTTTCTCTTATTCCCTCTTTCTCTTTTTCGAAAATCAATCTACATACACTCTAAATTATTCGTTACCACTCCTCTTTTATTCTATTTATTAATATCTCAGTAAAGAAGAGATCATTTCACCACCCCTAAAAGTTGGTTAACCCCCTCGCTAATTACCATTCCGCGAGCCTCTGTAATTCCGCCTTTGAGTTAATATCAAGCGATACTAGCACGCCTACTAAAAGTACATTCAAACAAACGAATTTTTTGACTTACCGCTCAGTATATCGGTGCAATTGCTTTAAACCGAAAGCACTTTTCGCTAATTTGAATATATCCTCGATCATCCCCCTTATTTGCCTATAAACCTCACACTTCTCAAGCTTTGTCTTTAAACTCATTGCTAAACGATTGAAAAAGGTCTTTTCCACCTCTTTGTTGGATATGCTGAATACGGAGAGGGGATATGAGAGCTTTCCAAGTAATTTCTCCGTTTTGAAGGTTTTCTTCGTAAAAATCACCGGGATTACCTTGAATCGCGATACCCCCATAAAGTAGTTATCGTAGCTATAATAGCCCCTGTCAAAGATAACCATATCGCCATTCCTGGCTATTCTTCTCCTTTTCAGCTCTTCCAAATCTGCCTTTCTTATCCTTCTCCTGAACCAGTTTAGATCCACGGATATATCGGTTGAATCTACCACGAA
This sequence comes from Methanosarcinales archaeon, assembly GCA_030621945.1. Classification (GTDB taxonomy): domain Archaea; phylum Halobacteriota; class Syntropharchaeia; order Alkanophagales; family Methanospirareceae; genus JACGMN01. The sequence continues at coordinate 2,030 of JAUXGS010000002.1, forward strand.
CACCCCTTCTCGCCCTTTTTTGGCATATATCGTGCCCAACACGCCAGAAACAAAGTCCAAAAACTGCTACTCGCTGTATCTACCCAGAAACCGGTAGATCTTCTGCGCTTCCGGGATCTCCCCCAGGTGTGCAAAACATCTCAGCTCTTTCCCCTTCTTTACCTCTTCGACCACGTACGAGATGTCCTCGGAGAAAAACATAGCAATAAAGACGATTTTAAGCATCGCGCTAGCCATATCCTCCGTTTTTATCCCTTGTTTCGCCATCTATTGCTTTACTCTCCGTGAGATGATAATAGCAAGTATATTCCATAATAGTGCCCATTTCGGGTCTTCTTCATCTTTTACTATTGGGACATTCATATCTTCCACTATAAAACAGTTAGAAAAGCTCAGATATAAATTTTACGGTTTTATTTTCGCTAAAATTGCAATTTATTGGTTTTGGAACTGTACTTTTGCTATCAAAGATAATACTGACTGTAACTACGCTAAAGGATAGGTTAGAGGTCTATATTACAGGCTGGATTAGGATGGGGGTTAACAAATAAAGGTGTTATTTTGGCAGGTAAAGAAGGAATGAGGACTTTTCGTCCAAAACGATGCCATTGTCATGCCAAACCTGTAAAACAAATAAGGCACTTCGCCCATTTTAGGATTGTCTCCTACGTGATTGAAGGATTTTCAGCTTGAAATACTCCAAATCGTGGAATCCGTAAGCTCTTCGCTTGATGAGGTTTATCTTGTTATTGAATGCCTCGCTCGCTGCATTGGTCAGCCTGTGCTTGAAGTAGTTCGCGATCCGTAGAGATATGATCTGATGGTTTTGACGACCATGTCGAATTGCGATAGCCCGGCCTCTTTGACGTTCTCGAACCATTTATCAAGCCGTTTCATCGCAGTCACTTCATCTCGTCCATCGAAGATGTCCAGTGCCTGCTCTTTCAGCAAATATGCTTGATACAGCCTCTCGTTCTCTTCCATTAACGTGTTGAGAGTCTCCCTACTCTCATCATCCAACTTCTCCCCCGCTTCAGGATCAGAAATCGTTTCTTCTTGTACTTTTTACGCGTTTCTGCGTTGGCGTTGGCGAACTCCTGCTTGCGCACCTTGTCCACTGCCTCGGTGATCTTCCGTGCGATGTGGAACACATCAAAGACGATCTCAGCGTTCGTGTTTTCGCGTACAGAAGCGATATATGGCCCTCACGTGTCCATCACGCACACCTGTATTTGTCAACAAAGCCCAATTTCTCCACGCCACGATAGCCACACCGGCACCGCATCTTCCGCTCATCAAAGATAATGAAGCACTTCTTCAGCCCCAGATCGAGGTCTCTAATCGTGCGAGTATACGTGTCTTCAATAAAGGAGCATCGCGCCACATTCAGGACAGTCACCCGTCTTACGCGTACAGGTCAAAAACAGCGTTATCCCATGGCTCATCTTCGACCGCATCGCAAAGCTTATAACCGTGGAAATCAAACATGTTTCTGAATATTGGAGACAGCTTTAGACGAGTCATTTTTGCCAAAAGAGATATATCTCGCTGTATTTATATCTCCATATTCATCCCAAAGTTGGAGAAGAACCCCTTTTGTTTTAGCCCAACTCTGCCGGATCGGTTATTCGTCCTGTAATTGCCGACGCTGCAACTACTGCGGGATTCGCCAGATATACTTCGGAATCCTTGTGCCCCATCCGCCCAATGAAGTTTCGGTTCGTTGTGCTTATGCATCTTTCTCCCGATGCAAGAACGCCCATGTGCCCACCAAGACATGCGCCGCAGGTGGGACCACAAACAAAAGCTCCTGCATTAAGGAAAGTTAGGATTAACCCTTCTTCGATCGCCTGCCGGAACACCTTCTCACTTGCTGGCACTACAATCATCCGCACCTCAGGATTTACCTTTTTACCCTTCAATAGCTTTGCAGCAACCCGTAAATCCTCGATTCTGCCATTGGTACACGAACCGAGATATGCCTGGTCAATGAGAACGTCCAATTCATTTGCAGGCGCGGTATTCTCAGGTAAAAAGGGTTTTGCGACCGTTGGCACGATCTCCGTAGCATCATATTCAAACACTTCCTCGTAATCTCCTTCATTACCATCGGCATAAACTGCGTTATATTCGCCTCGTACCCGCCCCCCGTTCAGGAACTCAAAGACCTTCTCGTCAGGTGGGATGATCCCTGCTTTAGCTCCTGCTTCTATCGCCATGTTCGATATTGTTATTCTATCAGAAAGACTCAAACTTTCGATCGCAGTCCCGTAAAACTCCTGTGCCTTGTAGAGCGAGCCGGAAACGCCTATATCGCCAATGACATGCAGAATTATATCCTTACCCATTACGTATCGCTTCAACGTACCGTTAATCACGAACTTCTGCGTCTCTGGAACTTTGAACCACAATCTTCCGGTAGCCATTGCTGCGGCTGCCTCTGTCGAGCCTACACCAGTGGAAAAAGCCCCTAATGCACCATACGAGCAGGTATGCGAATCTGCACCTATGATTAACCTTCCAGGCGCAGCAAATCCGTCCTCTATCATTACCTGATGGCATACTCCCCCTCGGCCTATCTCATAATAATGCTCAATCCGGTATCGCCGAGCATAATCCCGCAATGCTTTCGCCTGCTCTGCAGAAGCCACATCCTTGTTCGGAACATAATGGTCCTGTACCACGACTACTTTCTCGCGTCTTATCTCGTCCTCACGGCCAAGCTCCTCGAAGACTTCAAAAGCAGGCACGCCCGTTATGTCATTCACCATGATGTAATCTACCGCGCAGTCAACAATTTCACCGGCATTCGCCGCATTATCTTTCCCTGCTTTTTCACCCAGGATTTTTTCCGCTATCGTAGACATAGTTCAATAACCCCTTCTCGTTTAGAAAAGAAAAACGTTTACAAAAAATCCCTTGATAAAAATTTCTGCCCGAGAACGTTTTGCATCCCCCTATCCATCATAACCTCATTACCTTTTCTAATAAGTCATTCACAACGTCCAGGGCTATCTCGAATTCTCCGCTAAGTCCGGCATTTAATGCTACCCAGGTGTTTAACGCGGTACAAATCGTCAAAATCTTCTGCTCATCACAAGTCTTTTCAGTTATCGCTTTGGCAACCGCCTCTATGTTGATGATTCTTATCGCATACGCGTTTTCGATTACGTTAAGAAGTGCCTGTGCGCGAGCTTTAGCTTCTTCTTGATTCATACAGTTGCAGGTAACCACCTGTTATCCCAACAAACCCGTCTCTTTTAAAAGAACTTACTTCAATCCTTACCATACACCGACTTCCGTTTCTTCTCTTCTGTCCCGGTGTATTTCAATCGTCCTCCTTTAAATTTGAAGTCTGGAGGCGTCCTCTCTGTTTCTATTAGATCGCGTGTTCTGCCGGAGATCATCGCTTCTATATTCCCCGACTCCTCTGCTACTTCACTCTTCGCTATATGCAAATCGTCTATCTTTATCATCCCAGCAGCAGCACTCGCGGCAGAGATAACCGCCTGTAATTTCACCGTTAACGGATCTATGATTCCTTCTTCCACCATGTCTTTCACGGTCTTATCATTTCCCGATATTCCCGTATTTTTATTACCTGCATAATGCTCCGCTCTGAGTGCTGTGAGTGTATCAATCTGGTCCATTCCACTGTTCTTCGCTATTGCCTTTGGTATACATTCCAAAGCGTCTGCAAACACATTCACTGCTAATTGCTCCTTGCTTGGTATAGTTCTCGCAAAGTTCCTTAATTCCGCTGCACATTCAGTCTCTGTTGCACCACCACCGGGCACTACTCTCGCATCATCATATAGGCAAGCGGCAGCATGCAAAGCACTTCTTATATCGCCCACCATGCCCTCCAAAACCCTGATATGTGCACCTCTTATAAGTATTGTAGAGGTCTTCTTATACGAGCACTCTTCAAAAAATACATACTTTACACCGCCTACCTCTCGCTGTGCTACTCGCCCTGCAAACCCTAATTTGTCTGCGGTTAGATCGCTTACATCTTGCACTATCTTCCCGCCAGTGGATTTCTCCAACCGCTTCAAATCAGTCATTTTCACTCGTTTCATCAGCATTATCCCGGCTCTTCGGAACTTATCCAGCGCATCGTCATCCACACCCCACCGACAACAAACCACGTTTGCACCTGAGTTTAGTACAGCGTCTATAAGCTCATTGAACATTCTCGCTCTAACATCTCTGAACTCCCTGAAATGAGATGCTTTTGAGATAGTAACATGAAAATCAAGTGACCCGGCCATTTCACCTGCTTTGCTACGTTCTCTTGCCGCTGTTCCGGTTTGGAGTTCCTTCCTGCCTTTTACTTTTGGCTCCTTATGCTCGATAGGGAAATCAAGCAGAGCGATCTTTGCGTTCTCCATGTCTGTCGGAAGATCATCCAGGACATCCCTGTCCACAACAACGCCTTCAAAGAAACGCGTATCCGCTACTCGCCCCCCACTCTTCACTTCTATTACGACATCATCCACATCTATCGGCAACTCTCCGCTCTCGCTTATCCGTTTTATGCTCTTCACGATTGCATCTACTAATCTATCCTCTTCACAATAGTCTCCTTTCTTTAATGCGGTCTTCGCCACTTGCTTCAAATACGCATCGCTTTCTCTTATCTCCACCGGCGATGCTATCTCATTAAAAACCTCTTTTGTACGTTCCAGTGCCTTTTCATAACCTCTCAAAACCACATTTTGATGTACCCCAATGTTTCTCAGTTCAAATCCTCGCCACACCAGCTCACCCGTCAGAATCATAACGGTAGCTATACCATCCCCGACTCTTTCACCTTGTGCTAAGCCTGCATTTATCAACACATCAGCAGTGGGATGCGTGTATTTCAATTCCCTTACTATGCTGTATGCGTTACTGGTTACGAGGTCATCCATTTCGAGTTTTGTGGCGCCACCGGTTATCAATTTCTTCGATCCAAGAGGACCGATGGTGGATTTGAATATATCAGAGAAAGTATGGGATACAAGAGCGTTAGCTTCTTGGATTTCTTCTGGTGGCACTTCACCCGGCGGTAACTCATCTTTCATTGTCATCTTTTTTTCCTCTTTTCTTCTCCTATATCTTCACCGTAATGCGAATAATATGAGCAATAATAAATACCCCTTTACAGTAAAAGATATTTGAATCCTCTTTTAAGTTGGTGGCATCTCAGCCAATTCCCTTTTAAATAAGGCTTTCAGCAGTATAGGCGTAATTAGCATTGTAATCGTGACGAGCATAAAAGTTGCCGCAAGGAATATATCTGCAACCGCCCCACTTATCACGCCAGCGTCTATTGCAATTGCCAAGGCTATAAGTGCCACTTCGCATCTTGGAACCATACCAACGCCCATTTGAAGCGATTCTCTTAAGTTAAAGCGACCTATCCACGCACCTAATCCACACCCGCCCACCTTTCCAAGTATTGCCATCACAAGAATCACAACTGCAAGCATAACCACTTTTAAATCCAAAAATACAGACAGCTTCACCATTGTTCCGACCCAGATGAAAAACAACGGGATGAAAAAAGCATACCCAATTGTTTTTACATCAGAAACGACGCGCTTAGATTGAATTGTAGTGTTCATAATTAAGCCAGCGATGAAAGCCCCCACTATTTGAGCTACGACAGTCTCTCCGGCAATTACTGACCAAATGAAACAGATAGCAATAGAAAAAGCAACTAAAGACTTATCAGCATGAATTCGGTCTCCGATATCCATTACCTTTGATATTATAAGCCAACCGATAACTAACGTGACCAAGAAGAAGATCGCAATCTTAGTCCCGAGTATGAGCAATGATCCCGTTCCAACAGCTACTATAACAAGCATTAAACCAAGTATGTCATCCATTACAGCAGCGCTTAATGTGGCTGCTCCGACATCGGTGTTTAATACATGAAGATCCATCATTGTCCTTACCGTTATGCCGATACTCGTAGCAGTCAACACTACGCCCAGCACAAAGCTCTCTCTACCGGTATATCCAAGCGCAATTCCCGCGAAATATCCTAAGATTAAAGGTGCAATAACACCCCCCGCCGTTGCGAGAGCTGCAGTACCTCCGGTTTTTTTTATTCGCCCTATATCTACTTCCAATCCCGCGAGAAATAATAAGAATAATATCCCAATATGACCAAAATATTCGAATTCCGCTATGCTGAAATCAATTATCGTACTTGGGACGAATTGTCCTAAGATAGAACCACCGAGAATGACGCCAGCTATTAATTCACCTACAACAGAAGGCTGTTTCATTCTTTCAAATACATGGCCAAAGACCTTTGATAAAATTAAAGCTACCGCTATATCCAATAACAAAATCTGAAATACTTCCATCTAAACTCGCTTCCCGTACTGATAAGCAATATGCATGAACATATTTATCAACTCCATAAGTGTAATCTCTCCAAGTACCTTCTCATTCTCATCAATTACTGGCAACCGCCTTACATCATATTTCGTCATCGTGGTTACTACGTCTTTAACTGTCGCTTCTAAATTGCACGTAATGACTTTTTTTGTCATGACAGATTCCGCATTTCCCGCAGTACCATGATACAAAGACGGTATAGCTTTTGGACTTGGTTTATAACCGAATTCCTCTGGATGAGCAAGAATATTCAGAATGTCCTTCTCGGTTATCACACCGACTAGTTTTTCACTCTCCTCACTATCTACTATCCACACATGGTGCTTATCACGTAACGAAGCGATAACATCATTAATTTCCGCATCTTGTTTAAGGATTGGAATCTCCCAAGGGCGTTTCTCCATTATCTCTTTAATCGTAGTCTCATAGAACTTACCTAACACTTCTCTGTAATCTTTTTGCATTTCTATCTCTCCCATCAATTAATAATCTTTATTTATAATCTTTTATATCTTCCTGACATTGTGAAAAGCATCAATTATTGCATCGGTTCCGTGTCTTTCCGCTTCAGGAGTCAAAGAATAAAAGTAGTTAATCCATTTCTTTATATATCTCAACTCTTTTGTACTTAACCCTTTTATCCTTGTCACTTCTTATCCCATATCCTTTTAAAATCACTCTATTACTTTATATCCCTACCTTAATAAGTATTCCTGATACAAAAATGCGATGCAGTAAAAGAAATTGCAATGATCCCGCAATAATCCACCAGAGATACTCAGGACTGCACTTCTGCGAAGCCCATTTCGTTGAGGCTGTAGAGCGGAAGGTAAAAAAAGAGATGAGGAAGCAGTTGATGGTGGAGAAAGGGGATAAGATTGCTGTGGCGCTGAGCGGAGGAAAGGACAGCTCTGCGCTCCTATACATGTTCAAAAAGATATTTCATAACAGGAACGATTTGGAATTCTTTGCGATTGCGGTGGATGAAGGAATAAACGGCTATCGTTCGATAACGCTCAGAAATGCGGAAAAGGTAGCAAAGGAGTTGGGAATGGTTCTTCATCAATTTTCTTTTGAACAGGAGTTTGGATTTATGCTTGATGAAATTGTAGCAAAAAAATTCGAGCAAGCACCGTGCACGTTTTGTGGCGTCCTGAGGCGGAAGGTTATAGATAGGAAAGCGAAGGAATTGGGTGCTACGAAGGTTGCAACTGCCCATAATCTGGACGACGAAGCGCAAACGATTTTAATCAATTATATGCGGGGGGATATAGAGCGGTTAGGACGGCTTTACGGACGGCGTGAAGAGTTTGTTCCTCGAATTAAGCCGTTACAAAGCGTTCCAGAGAAGGAAATTGCTCTGTATGCGCTTATAGCGAATATACCGATAATCACCGCTCACTGTCCTTACGCTACGCGTTCTTTCCGTTTCACGGTGAAGAAAATGCTGAACGAGTTTGAGAGAAAGCATCCGGGGACAAAATATTCGGTGATGCGTGGCTACGAACGGCTGTCAGAATTTTTGCCGCGAGCGCAGCCGGAGAGAAAGCTTTTGCGGTGCGAGCGATGTGGCGACGCATCGGCATCAAGCATTTGCAAGGCGTGCGAGATAATAGAGAAGATGGAAGGCACGCCTGCGAAATATTTAAATTAATGGAAAGCGTTTTGATTAATTAGGTGGTGAGAAAAATGAGTGAAGAACTAAACGCAATTATAAAAGACTTCTGGGAAGAGTTTCGGAAGACGATTTCAGTCGAAACTGCTATTGGCAAGCCCATAGAGATAGAGGATAAGACCCTGATCCCCATCTTCGGGATTGGTTTTGGCGCTGGTGGAGGTGGCGGCAAAGGTAAAGAGAAGGAGGGGCAAGGATATGGCGCCGGAGGTGGCGGTGGAATATGTCCAGTGGCTCTTGTGGCTGCGTTCAAGGGCATTCCAGGACCTGAGGGGTTGAAGGTGCTCTCACTGAAGCCGTCTGGCACATTAGATAAGGTCATTGGAGAAGCGTTGCCAATGGTGATGAATAGGGTCAAAGAGATGAAAGAGGGCAAAAAAGCCGAAGAAAAAACATGATACATGTAGAACGTCTATACGGAGAGCTTCTCTAAAAGCTCTCCCTTAATTTGTTTTTGTGTTAGAATACATTGTGTATTCGCCTAAATTTCAGACCCGTAAAAATATGATAGACCTGATGCTGATAGTCGCAATAGTTTTAGTGATTTTAGTCTTTTTAATAGCTGCTACGCTTCTCATACCAGTTGAAATCTCGATTCTGCTCTCTAAGGAAGGACTATTGGCAGAAGGACTGATCTCCTTTGCGTTATTAATGGGCACTGCTTCAGGACGTATAGACTTTAGCCCTGAGAAGAGGGAATTTCGATTACAGGTCTTAGGCGTCACCCTTCTCAAGAGACCGCTTGAGAGGCGGGAGAAGAAGCCGAAGGATGAGAAGCCACCTACAGATTGGAAGAAGCTCGTAGTGAACGCAAATGAACTCTATGCTGCTGGGAAGGAATTGGCGGGAGCACTCACCAAAAACGTATCAATAAAGAGATTGGGAGGCAGGGTAAAGGTAGGGCTATCCGACCCAGCCCAGACGGGCATGCTGGTTGGTTTTTTATATGCGGGCAGCGGCATAGCAAAAGCTTTCCTGCCGGAAACGCACCTCGAAATCGAACCCTCATTTGAGGAAGAGCATATGGATGCGGATATAGAAATAGAGCTTAGCCTACCGCTATTTAGATTGATCATACCGTTAATCCGTTTTTTCCGTAGCACAAGGAAGATTCTTTGACTTCACAGATCCAAGCAACCAAGCTAACCATTTATAAGTGTTCTTATTGCTACAAAGCTAAAAGAAGAGAGAGAAGCCATGTAGAAAAGAGCGGTTTTTTAGGGTGGTTTAGGGTTTTGGTATGAACTTATCTTTATCAAGGACTATAAATTAAGTTAGATCGTATAGAGGCTGAAGATATATGAAAAAGTTTGTTGTGATTTTGGCCGTCACACTTCTACTGGCGAGCATGATGCTCGCGTCATCGCACCAAGAAATATATCCTGCATATTTGGATAGTGATAACGAGGTAGATACTGATACAGATACGGATAGTGATAGCGATGTAAATACTGATACTGATACCGAGGCAGATACGGATTCTGATACGGATGTTGATACAGATACAGATTCTGATACGGATGACGAGTTAAAACTGCGCTCAGTGGTACTGATTTATGATGACTCAGTCAGCAATGAACGTGCAATAGTGATGAAAAATTATGCTTCAACCCTTGGAATAGAAGTAATCGAGGGAAGAATTGATTTCGACTCGAGATACCTTCGTGATCTGGATCTGGATTCCGCGGAGGACGCAGAGTATGTTTTATTAATCTCTCGAGACGTTTCTGGATTGAATGTTTTAATAGATAATGTCGTTTTGGATGAGTCGTTACACGGTAAAAAAGTGATTGTTGCAAGTGATGTGGAAGATAAGATCTTGAAGGACTATTCTTTAATTCTGCTCCAGGCATCGTCTCCAGAAGTGTTGATTTTAACAGATTCGAAAGATTTAAATCTTGTATGGGATGCGATGCTATCGGCTTCGACGCAGGAGAAACCCGTCACAGATACGTTAAAGGAAAGAGATGTTGAATTTACCACTGTTTCTGATGAAGACCTGGAGACGACTCCCGAGCATAGAATAGCAGTGACAAACGCGTTGTTAACAGCATCTGAATCTCATATCCCACTTGAAACTCTGAAACTTGTGCTCATTTTACCGTTTGCTGCTACGATAGTAGCTATTTTTAGAAATGTTGGCGGGTTGCGAGTATACGGGGTTTTTGGACCTGCCATAATGTCAATAGCCTTTTTGAGTTCCGGCTTGATCATCGGCTTGATATTATTTACCATTCTATTGACCACCGGTATCTTCTCACGTAGATTTATCGAACGTATGAACCTGATGGTGGTGCCCAGACTGGCTTTATTACTGACTGTGTGCTGCATTGTGATGGCGGGTGCAATATCAATCGGAATGAAAATGGATAACTATTACCTTGCCAAGATTACTATTTTCCCGCTGGTAATAATGTCCGCCATCATCGAGAACTTTACGAGAACTGAAATGGAGAAGGGACTTTTTGATGCTCTTAAGATCTGTCTCGCTACAGTTATTGTCGCGGTAGTATGTTACCTCGTGGTTTCACTACCTACGCTCCAAGCGGCTGTGATGACGCATCCAGAACTCCTTATCATAGTGGTGGGTTTCAATATCCTTCTTGGACGATGGAAGGGGCTGCGTCTGGTTGAGTACTTCAGGTTTAGCGCATTTAAGAAAGGGTGAAGACCTATGATCTTACATGGGATATTCAGGGAAAAAAGGGAAATACTGGGGATAAATGAACGCAATATAAGCTATATCTACCGGGGGAATCCGAGAAAGCTTTTAAATTTGGTGGATGACAAACTCAAAACAAAAGAACTACTTAAAGAGGTTGGCATACCTTTTCCTGAACTGTACAGCGTTTTCAGCCGCGTGCATGATCTAAGAAATCTTGAAGAATCTTTAAAACGAGATGAATTTGTAATCAAACCTTCTATAGGCGCTGGTGGTAGGGGTATAGTGGTGATCAAGGGTAGAGTGGATGGCGGCTGGGCAAAGTCCAATGGTAAGATACTGGGGTTTAAGGAGATTCAAAAGCATTGTTTAGAGGTGCTTGAAGGCGTGCATTCACTTGATAATAACCCCTGTCCAGTCTTTTTCGAGTATTTGATTAAATCTCATTCCGCGCTCGAGCAGGTATCTTTTGAAGGTGTTCCTGATGTGAGGATTATAGTTTACAGGGGTGTGCCGGCGATGGCGATGGTGCGATTGCCCACCAAGCAGTCTTCAGGCAGGGCAAATCTACATCAGGGGGCGGTGGGTGCTGGAATAAATATATCCGATGGGAAAACAGTCAATGCAATTTCTAAAGATAAACCGGTTTACTCGCACCCGGATACTGGATCTCCCCTAGTTGGAGTTGAGATTCCATTTTGGGAAGAGATTCTTACAATAGCTTCAAAATCGTATGATGCCGTAGGGCTGAACTACCTTGGCGTTGATGTAGCCATAGATGAGAAATTCGGGCCACTGGTGCTTGAACTGAATGCAAGACCGGGACTGAGCATCCAGAACGCCAATCGGCGTGGGCTGAGAAGCAGGCTTGAAGCCATAGATAATATACTTGATCTCGACGGTTTGGATCCGGCGGAAAGAGTTGAGATTGCTGTAACACTTGATGTAGAAGGTGGGGTGCGGCCCAAATAACGGGCATAATGCACAAAGATTATCGAAGCGGTGGTCAGACCATCAACTCGTACCATTATGGGATCGTGAACTACTTCAGGCATCGGCTGAGTAATTCAGCGAGCAAGGCATTCAACAACAAGATAAACATCATCAAACGCAGAGCGTACGGATTTCACGACCTATAGTATTTCAAGTTGAAAATCCTTCCTTCAATCCTGTGGGAGACAATCCTAAAATGGGGGAAGTGCCCTTTTTATATGCCGAGCGGCATGGTTATGGTATTAGTTAAACTAAGCTAAACGAAACAAGACAAAGGGAAGGATTGAAAATGGAAAAGAGAAAGGATTTCAGCGATTTGAAGAGAGAAGTGATAGATGTGGGTAATTGTACACTGTGCGGTGGGTGCGTTAGTACGTGCAGGTTGCTCGATCTCGGTTATCTCAGTACGGACTTTTCTGAGGGAAGACCAGTGATAAGCGAAGGGCAACAGTGCCCGATAGATTGTGGATACTGCTATTATCAATGCCCACGGGTAGAGGCGCCGGAATTAAGAGAAGGCCTGGAAGAGCTTTACGAAGTTGTGAGTAAAGATAATGAGATAAGAGAGGCGTGTCAGGAGGGCGGTGGTGCTTTTCTCTCGCTACTTGCTTCTGCACTTGCTGATGTGATAGTGGAGGGCTGTATAACCGTTGCAGATAAGGGAGATTTAACGCCTGAGGTGCGTGTTGCGATGAATAAGGCAGCATTAATAGAGAATGCGGGCGGCACCTACGGATATGCGGCGACACTGACGGGTATAGCAGATGCGATTTTGAACTACGGGCTCTGGAGCGTCGCTCTGGCAGGAACTCCATGCCAGATGGCTGCGTATGAGACGATGCTCGCTGTAGGGCGTGGCACACACAATGCCCATGATTTCTCGTCCAATGTGCGATTGCGAATCGGTCTGCTTTGCCAGGGGGCTTATTCGTATGATGCCTTATTGAATGATTATCTTGAACGCGAGCGTGGTATACCCATTGATGAGATAACAAACTTGGACATTCAGGAAGATGGTCTGCATGTATATGCTGGAGAAAAGGAGCTGTTACATGCAGGATTTGAGGAGATAGCGGATTACAAGCGAGAGGGGTGCAAGATCTGCGAAGATTTCATCGGGCAGTTTTCTGATATAAGTGTGGGGCATATCGGCTCACCAGCGGGTAAGTCAACGGTTATCATTCACACTGATTTTGGTAAGGAGGTATTTGAAAGTGCGCTGCACTGGGACTTTATAGAAGCGAAGCCGCTGGACAAGTCAGGCGCGGATTTGATACACCGGTTGCAGCAAGAGAAGAAAGCGGCTGGAATGGCCGAGAAGGCGCGGAGGAAGAAGAAGTAGTTGGTGGTGGAACGGTA
>JAUXGS010000078.1 GCA_030621945.1 Methanosarcinales archaeon
ATAGAACCGTTCGAAGAGATAACAAAGGAAGTAGCCACTTCGTTCTACGTGCTCGATGCGAAGGGAACGGAAGAGAACTATCCAACCGCGCTGTATCTCGGAGAACCTGCTGAAGTCCTCGTTGGAATAGAGAACAACGAGCACGAAACCGTGAACTACATCCTGCAGGTAAAACTGAATGGCGAGTTGCTTCAAAGCGAGGATGTAAGACTGGAAGATGGTTCGAAATGGGCACAGAAAATATCCTTCACACCGAACCAAATCGGAGCACTTTTGAAGCTGGAGTTCCTTCTGTTCAAAGACCATGTAAAAGAAGAGCCGTACAAGGAATTCCATCTCTGGGTCTCCTCTGATATAGATTACGATAATTTAGACGTGCTTAAGGAGTATGTTGTATCACCATTACCAGCGATTATAAATCCCGATCTGGAGTCGATTGACGGTTGGACGTATACCGCAACTGACGTCAACTTTACAGGAGTATTGAGCAATTCGACTTCTATATCGCCCTGGTATTCATATGAGATCAGCTATCCTGCGGGGACTCCTATTAGCCAGGGATGCTACGGAGCCGTATACCAGAACTTCATAACCGATGCTGCATTATGTCCTGCACCGGTAGTTATAGCATTTAACGTGAGAGATTCGTATACTGGAGATAGCGAAGTTTTCGTGAAGCAAGTTCTTTTGAACGAAGAAGTAATCTGGGAAGATGCGGTTGCAGGTGATGAGCGCTGGCAGCATGTAAATGTTCCCGTAACCCTGCGCTCTGCGACAAACAAATTGACGTTACGAGTTTATGTAGAAAGAGCGAGCTCTAATTTCCCTATACAGGTATGGTGGGATGACGTGACGATAGAGCCGATCACAGCGGTTGCAGAGAAAATACCTACAGCTTTCTATGTGCTGGATGCGCAGGGTACTGAGGAGAACTACCCAACTGACCTTTATCTTGGCGAGCCTATTGAGTTCCCCATCAGGGTAGAGAACAATGAGCACGAACAGGTGAACTACATCCTTAAGATAAAATTGGATGATAGACTGATCGCGAAAAAAAGTAAACAGCTTGAGCATGGTTCAAAATGGGAGCGAGTGGTATCTGTTACGCCGGATAATTTAGGAGATAATCAAAAGCTCGAATTTATTCTGTTCAAAGATTCTACGCTGGGAAAACCATACCGGTATTTCCATCTCTGGGTCTCTACGGGAATAAATTATGGGAACTTAGAGCCGCTATTGAGATACGGAATACAACCTCTTCCCACCGTGATAGATGGAAACATGAAGCGAATATCAGCATGGACGTTTGACCGCAAAGGACGCTTTAGTGGCTATCGCTCAACGGAAAATGTATCATCGCCATATTCATATTGCATCGCACAGCAAGAAGCTTCGAAGAAAGGGGAGTATGGAGAGCTCTGGCAGAATATTTATGCGGAGAGCGAAGGAGTCGCAGTTTTATCCTTTAATGTGCGTGATTCTTTCGAGCATACTTCTGAGACCGGGAAGAATATAACCAAGCAGGTATTGTTCAATGACGAGGTTATATGGGCAGATGACGTTTCAGGCAAGGATACCGGGTATACGGGTTGGGTGGAGGAGGAATATAATTGGTATTTGGATGAGTGGAAGGTCAAGAACGTTCCAAGTGTGAAATCGGGCTGGAAGCGTATTGACGTTCCGGTATACCTGTTTAAAGGGAACAACAAGCTGAGTTTAATGGTTATTGCGGAAGAACCTACCGAAGCACTTCCCGTGAAGGTCTATTGGGATGACGTAGAGCTAAAACGCATAAACGAATTGGTGAAAGTAGAAGACGGGGTGAGGATGAAGCGATATGGATGGTGAAAACCTCGAATATAAATAAATCGGGATAAAAAATAAAATGACCAATCGTGTGAAACTGCTACTGCTCTTGATAATGTTGGCACTACCGATGGTTATGGCAGGGTTGCTTATCGGCTGGATGGTTGTAGGAATGGTTAAGGAACTCATATTAATTGCCGCACTCGTTTTTGCGGTTATTTTAGTTTTAGCCTGTGGTTTCTATTTTCTCAGCGATAACTTATTGCTGCGCTGGTATCATGCGAAAGAGATGCAGGCTAAAAACTCACCACTTCATGAAATCGTTCATAGGCTTGCAACGAAGGTAGGTATTCCAGTACCAAAGGTTTTTATCGTGGAATCGGCAATGCCAAATGCATTCGCAACAGGCAGAAATGCTGAACATGCCTCGATTGTTGTAACGAATGCATTACTTGATTTACTGGATAACGACGAGTTAGAGGCTGTGCTGGCACACGAGCTTGCACATGTGAAATACGGAGATACACTAATCGGAACTATTGTTGCGGTATTATCAGGAGCTTTAACTGCTTTAGCGACTTTTGCTTTTTGGTGCTCGATATTCACCGGGTTTGGGCAGGAGGATGACCCGGCACCGAATTTAATAAAATTCTTCGTTACCGCGTTGGTGGCTCCTGTAGCTGCACTGATCATACAGCTCATGGTATCCCAGTCCAGAGAATACGGAGCTGATGAGCAAAGCCTTCGTACGCTTGGGAAAACAGATACATTGATTAGTGCATTAGAGAAGCTCGAACTAAAACTGAACTCTGATACCTATGAAGTGAATCCCTCGCATGTGCATCTTTTTTTTATGAATCCGCTTCATGATGACGAATTCACCGTAATGGACTTCCGTCTGCCAACTTATCATCTCCTTTTTCGCTCTCACCCGCCAACGCACAACCGAGTAAACGCTTTGCGCGCTCTTCAGACAGAGCAATGACGACCGTGAAATAAGAAGGCATTATAAAAAACAAACTTTATAGGAACAAATAGGTAGATATGATGGACATGATAAATATGAAAATAAGATTATCGGCTTTGACAGGGTCACTGGCTTTCAGTTTTATGTCATACTTATTTGTTTTATTTGTTATAATCGTGATTGACACTTTTTGGAATAAAGATTTTGTTTTTGCAAGGGCGGCAGCCATATCCGCGGTTTATATGGGTGCTTTGGTGCTTCTTTTCGCGATTATGGTCTGGGTATTCAGGGTTAAGTTGAAGTAGTAACTCTGCTCATCCTGTCTAATATGTATAGCAGCACAGCAACGACAATTACGAATATAATCCAGCCGAGATGGACATGAACCAAATACATTGCCTCTTCACCATAGTAAAAAGCAACGATATAGAGCGTTACAACCCGAGTAAGATTTGCGAGGTATGCAACCACGATGGATATAATGAGTAGCGAATAAAATTTTCCTCTTTCTATCTGCTCTATCCTCGTATAAGCTACCATGATTCCAATCAGAAGGAACATCGAGTATAAACCAGAACAGGGTCCACCGATTATAACGCTCATCTCTTCCACGCCCTGGATTTGAACCGTTTCGGTCGCAATCACCTGAATTGGGATTCCTACTATTGCGTTGATGATGAATACGGAAGGCAGGAGTACGAAATAATGGTCGAAGAGATGCGTGAAGTCTATATTCATATGGTTGAAGAAGCTGAAGAAGAATAGGAAAAGGACGATGAACGTAGCGGCCATATATGCGCCGAACTTACCCATTCGCCTTATTTCTTCGTTATTTATGTTGTGCGCGATGAGCGAGATGCCGAGGAAGAAGGTCATGATGTCTAAGGTGCCAAGTTTACTGTGGGTAAGGACGTTATAGGTGATGTCTGCTACAACAATCAGCGCACCTACGAACATAGGTAACCAGGATTGCTTTACCACATATGCGTCGCCAACTTTGATTCGTGAAATGAGAAGGAGAGCGATGACAAACAGAAGGATACCAAAGGGAATAGAGCCTTCGCTGATTTCAACGGTAGCACCAAGGAAGAGTGCAAAGATGAGCAAGAATGTGATGATGTTCTTATAGCTCAGCATGGGTTCTGTTACTTAGTATTGGGTTGTATAGTAGTTAACTTTGATATATATG
Organism: Methanosarcinales archaeon; assembly: GCA_030621945.1. Lineage (GTDB taxonomy): Archaea > Halobacteriota > Syntropharchaeia > Alkanophagales > Methanospirareceae > JACGMN01. The sequence continues at coordinate 3,963 of JAUXGS010000078.1, forward strand.
TTTTTTCCCATCAGATCAGAAGAGAAACATTTGTAGCTTTGTGGTTTTTGCTTGCTCCTACCTAAGACAGGAGAATAGGAAATGCACTTATTGAGGCGGCGAAAAGGAATGCAAAAACCGAAAGTAGAAAAGTTTCAAACGATGCTACAAAAAAACATAAAGGAGTATGAGGTCTTGAGACAAGAACCTAAGGTCAGTACTCCAAGTAGCGTTCTCTTTAAATAGAAGAAGAATTAAGTTGTGATTATTAAATTAAATCATTAAAAAATACTACGCAAAATCGCAACAAATTTAAGGTAAGGAAGTTAAAAATGCAGATGTTCACATACAAGGAACTCCTCACGAGTTTCAGAAAAGGACTGCGGAACGGCAACTGGAAGAGGCTGCGCCGATTAGAGCAGGCGTTAGTCAGGGCTTCGCTATGGTATACGAAGGGTCAAGGAGCGATATTAAACGAAACGCTCGTGAGTAAGTTATCCGTGCTTGTGGACAGACTTAAGGCGACAAAGGGAGCAAGGATTTTAAAGCGCGGATTTGAAAAGGCGAGTGCATTGTTAAGTAAAGGTGAAGGCGTATTTGCATGGGCACCTTCGTTACGGAAATGGTTGGAAGACCCGGATTACGTGTTCTGGCTTGGTACGGGGGGGTTAAGAGTTGATACGTGAGAGGGATGAACGGGATGGTAGATATAGGGCTAGGGTGCAAAATCGAGGATGGAAATCTCACACATCGTAGATGCAATTCAGTCTGGGCGAATTCGCATCACTGACCATGCAGACGAAGAAGCTCAAAATGACAGGCTCTCATATGAAGAAATATTCTTTTCAGTGTTCACGGGTGAGATTATTGAGAACTATCTACAAGATAAACCGTATCCAAGTTGCCTCGTTTACGGACGCACGTTCAAAGATGAACCTGTCCACAGTGTTTGGGCATATAATGAAGAAACTCTGTGGGCCGTGTTGATAACGGTATACCGACCAGATCATAGGAGGTGGATAAATTGGCGAGAAAGGATGAGATGATGAAGCAAAAGAAGAAGCCGTTCGAGAAGTGTCCGGTTTGTGGAGGAGGGCTTGAGGAGAAAGAGGTTGAAAAGCTGCTACATGGAGGAGTCCACACAGCTATCATGAAAGTCCGGGCAGAAGTTTGTTTACATTGTGGGGAGCGCTTATATACGCAAGAGACTGTTAGGCGGTTCGAAGAAATAAGGAGAAAGTTAGAACGAGAGGAAGTCTCGGCTTTTAAACCTCTGGGAAAAGCTTTCCAGGTAGCTTAGCCTATGTGGAAAATAGATATTCCTGACTAAAGTAAACCAAAGATGTACTTCCTGATGACCAATGACGTGGAGAGCTTCTCCATTCCTCTGAACAGAGAAGATGATGATGTTGCAAAAGAAGTCTATGAAGTCGGACTTCCACGGTTGCTCGATCTGTATGCGAGACATGACATGAAATGCACGTTCTATTTCACCGGCATGTTCGCGGGGCAATCACCAGATTCAATTGACTTAGTTAAAGCTCATGGACATGA
>JAUXGS010000070.1 GCA_030621945.1 Methanosarcinales archaeon
AATGGAAGAGATAAAAAATAAAACGCGGGATGTGAAAAGACCAAAAGTTGCTCATATTACCTGGCACGAGCCTATCTGGGTTACTGGTAGTGGCACAGTGCAAGACGAGATGATTGAGATCGCAGGTGGGGAGAATGTCTTTTCTGACTTAAAGGACTGGGATACGGTAAGTCTGGAGACATTTATAGACCGGAATCCGGATGTGATAATTGTTTCTGTGGGGCATGGCGTAGCGGAAATGCAACCTTATGAATATGTAATAGGTGAGGAGAGGCTGAAAGTGGTAGATGCAGTAAAAAATGAAAGAGTTTACACTATAAATGCGGATATCGCTTCCAGAGCAGGTCCACGGATAGTGGATGCCACGGAAACGGTTTACGGATATCTCAGCGAATTTTTCAATGGTTGTGAGGAGGAACCTACACCAACACCTTCTCCTCCTATTTCGCCTACGACAAGTCCAATACCGATACCAACACCAACTCAGACGCCCATACCCACTGCTACACCAGAAATACCAGGATTTGAAGCGGTAATAGCAGTTATTGTATTGCTTGCGGTAGTGTATCTTTTAGGAAGAACGAACCGCTTTTAAAAGACCGTAAACTCCTTTTAAAAAGATGAAAAAAGTAAAAGCAACGCGACTGAGGAAATTTATCCACTGGAAGATGATTATGATTTACTTAGTTGCGATTCTCTGCTTGTCCATCGTGCTGACAACGGCAATCGGTCCTGTTTATGTGCCACCGCTGGAAATTGTCGCTTTGTTAGGAAGCAAACTTCGGCTCTGCGAAACGTCCTCTATTCCGCATGAGGTGATAATTTTCCAAATAAGACTGCCACGGATATTCCTTGGAATATTGGTGGGGCTTTCGCTGGCAACCGCAGGTACTGCGCTGCAAGGCTTATTCAAAAATCCCATGGCCGACCCGTACATAATAGGGATAGCATCAGGCGCTGCAGTTGGAGCCGCGCTCTCGATAATGGTGCTTCCCCAGATCTTCTCCATCTACACGACACCAATTATGGCCTTTTTAGGTGCTCTGTTCACCATTTTCCTGGTCTATAACATCGCGACTGTTGGCGGGAAAATACCGGTAGACACGTTATTACTCACGGGAATAGCAGTTTCGTTATTCTTAGGCGCTGTTTTAGCGTTCATGATGTCAATAGCAGGTGAGGCGTTGCATAACATTTTCTTCTGGATTATGGGCGGATTCTGGTTAGCTAATTGGATACAAGTGAAAATAATCGTTTTGCCGGTACTCGTTTGCTTCGGCTTGATTTACCTCTTCGCAAAGGACCTCAATGCGATGCTGCTTGGCGAGGAATCCGCACAGACGCTGGGTATAAATGTGGAAACTTCAAAGCGAATTCTTTTGGTTCTGTCGGCATTAATCACCGCCGCCGCAGTGTCCTTTACCGGAACCATTGGGTTCGTGGGGTTGATCATCCCGCATATAACGAGAATTCTCGTCGGACCTGATCATCGAATTCTTTTTCCCGCTTCCGCATTGGTGGGCGGGATCTTTCTGGTGTGGACGGACGCATTAGCTCGTTTATTAGGTGAAATGCCAGTAGGAATATTAACCGCCTTCTTCGGCGCTCCGTTCTTCATTTATCTGCTTAGGAAGCGGAAAAGAGGATATTAAGCAACGTGAAGGTTTGGAGTTGTTGGTAATTTACTTTAAATAGAACCATCCTAATCAAGCTATACACTCATTTAGATACCTAACCAAAAAGTGGAAACCGAAGCATAATGCACTACATCATTGCAGAAAAGGGAACAACAGCGAAAAAGATCGCCGCGATTCTATCAGAAGGCAAGGCAAAGGAAAGGAAGATAGGAAGCGTAAATGCGCACGAATTCGATGAAAAGGTAGTCGCAGGACTAAGCGGACATGTCTTCCGTCTGGACTTCCCCACCACGTACAATAATTGGAGCAGGATAAATCCAGAAAAGCTGATAGACGCTAAAATCGTGCATATCGCATTGAAGAAGACGATCGTTAAAGCGCTTGAGCAAATCGCGAAAAACGCTGATGCTGTAACCATCGCAACCGATTACGATCGTGAAGGTGAGTTAATCGGTGTTGAAGCGCTGAGAATCATAAAAAAGACAAATCCCGACGTGAACGTTGACCGGATGCGATACAGCGCGATCACCGAGAAGGACATAAAAGATAGCTTCGCCACACGAAGCGAAGTGGATTATAGCCTGGCGTCATCGGCTGAAGCGAGAGGCATCATCGACCTGATCTGGGGCGCAGCGCTGACACGGTTCATCTCATTATCTGCCAATCGTTTGGGTGAGGAGTTCCTCTCTGTTGGACGTGTACAGTCTCCTACACTTGCGTTGCTGGTGGATAAGGAGAAGGAGATAAGGAAATTCGTCCCACGTAAATACTGGGAACTGGATGCGAAATTAAAGACGGAAAAGGGCGAGATTTTCGAGGTCCGCTATAAGACGGGGAAAATCTGGGATGAGGAAGAAGCGGAAGGCATAAAATCGAGAATAGAAGCAGCTCATGAGGGAACCGTTTGCGCTGTGAAGATGCGTTCGCGGACTGAAAAACCACCGACTCCTTTTGATACCACCAGTTTTATCCGGGCGGCATCTAACATGGGATATACGCCAAAGAGGGCAATGAATATCGCTGAGGGTTTATATCTGCAAGGTCTCATCTCTTATCACCGTACTGATAATACCACGTATCCAGACACGCTTGATTTAAAAGCGTTGGTGAACCTGTTCCACGAGCACGAAGAGTTTGGCGATTACGTTCGGCTTTTATCAAAGAAGAAGCGATTGAAGCCAACAGCGGGTAAAAAGAAAACCACGGACCACCCGCCTATACATCCTGTCTCAACAGCATCGCAAGGGAAGATGGGCAAGCCGGAGTGGAAGATCTACGAACTTGTGGTAAGGCGGTTTTTAGCCACGCTTTCCGATGCCGCGAAATGGGAAGATACCGACGTTAAGGTAGATATAGCTGGTGAGATCTTGGAAGCAAAGGGTAGACGATTAAAGTCAGAAGGGTTCCTCGCTATCTATCCCTATCAGAAAAAGGAGGAGGTGCCAATCCCGGAGTTGAAAGAGGGCGAGAAGGCACAAATCGTGCAGATAGAGCTTGTAGGGAAGGAGACAAAGCCGCCGAAACGGATTTCACAAGCGGGCTTGATAAAGAAGATGGAAGAGCTGGGGCTTGGCACGAAGAGCACGCGACATGAGATCGTAGGGAAATTGTATGAACGGGCATACGTGGAAGATAATCCTGCTAAACCTACAGAAAAGGCGATCGCACTTATTGATTCGTTAGAGAAATATGCAACACTGATAACGAAGCCGGAGATGACACAAAAGCTGGAGATGGAGATGGACGATATAAAAGAGGGGAAACGAGCGAAGAAAGACGTTGCTGATGATTCCCGGAATATGCTGCGCGGGGTCTTCAAGGAGATGACGCTCAACAAGGGGGAGATAGCGAAGTCGCTTAAAGATGCTATGCGGGGCGGTATGACGGTAGGGACATGTCCCGAATGCGGCTCTGGACTTTTCCTGGCAACATCGCAACGAGGTAAACGATTTGTAGGCTGCCAGAATTATCCTACATGTGATTTCTCTCTACCAATGCCAAAAAGTGGAAGGGTGGTCGTGACTACTGATACCTGCGATAAGCATCCGTCATTGTTCAAGTTGAAGATAATGAAGAAGGGTATGAAACGCCCGTGGGATTTCGGCTGCCCTTATTGCAACTTCTTGCAGTGGAAGGAAAAGAGCGGAGAGAGAGATAATAACCAAAATCGAAATTGCGACGGAACTATTCAAAAATAAAGGGTATTTTATAAGTGGGTTTTATAATATGGGATGGGAACTGAAATGAAAGCGATGCTGTTTCAAGAAGAGGTGCAGTATTTCAACCGGAAGTTCTCTGAGGTTATCGAGCAGAAATTGCAGGAGTGCCACAATGAGATTTTATACGGTGCGCTGAGCTATATAAAAGATACTGGCGGAAAGAGGCTGCGCCCTATTATATGCTATCTATCGGCGGAGGCGGTGGGTGGTTCCCGGGGAAAAGCATTATCCACCGCGATAGCGATTGAACTCATCCATAACGCTTCACTCGTTCATGATGACATTATAGATGATAATTACATCCGGCGGAAAAATCCATCCAATCCCGCGATGTACGGTGAGAAGACGGCGGTAATCACCGGTGATCTCCTGCTTGGACTTTCTTGCGAGATGCTTGCGCGGTGCGAGATGCCTGAAGTCGTGAGCCTGGTATCGAACGCTATTTCTGATACCGCTATGGGCGAGTATCTGGAGTTCAAGTTACGAAACTTGGAAGAAGCAACAGAGCAATCGTACATGGAGGTGGCTGAGCTGAAAACTGCTGCTACCTTTATGGCAAGTACAGAAGCAGGTGCCATGCTCGGAGGCGGAAACGAAGTAGAAATCGAGAATCTCCGCAATTACGGTAAAAGTTTAGGGATTGCATACCAGATTCAGGATGATATCTTAGATATCTGTGGCGAAACCGCGAAAACAGGAAAGCCCGTTGGGTTGGACATTAAAAATGGTGAAAGAACACTTCTTGTCATTCACGCATTGAATCATTCGGAATATCCGGAAAAGGAGTATATAAAAGCGATTCTATCACGGGATAGAGAAACCGGCAGTTTTGACATTGATAGAGTGAGGAGAATTCTGGTAAACTCTGGCTCGATTGATTACGCGCTTCGGCTTTCTGAAGGGCTCGTAATAACAGCGATAAATTGTATCGCCGAGCTCGAGGATTCGGAAGCGAAGCAGAAACTTCAATTCATTGCTGACTTTTCGGTGGAGCGAATAAACAATTACGTTTCAAATGCGGTTTAAACAATCGAGAGTTATTCAAGATTAATAGGTAAATATTCTTTTTCTCCTTTCCCTTTCAAACAGCATAGTCATCTCACCTCAAACAGTTCAGCCAATTTCATCTTTACCTCATCAACTTTCTCCTCTTTAAATTTACCCACAACCTTTGCAACCAGCTTCTTTTCAATCGTAAATATAGAATCAACCTTCACATAACTTTCAACCTCTAAAAAGCCACGCTCTACGTCTTCATTCGTTATTTTAATCGCCCACTCTTTCTTGGGTTTAGACGTTATGCGCAGGACAACAAGATCCAAAGAAGTTGAATTATATCTGGAGTTGCTTATCACAAGCGCAGGTCTGAACTTCGATCTCTTCAAGTCGCTGTAAGAGAAATCTATCAGTGCAATGTCTCCTTGCCCCATCTCACTCATCTGCAAGCTTTTTCGCTGCATATTCTTTCCAGACATCGTCCGAATTCTCCCAATCTATTTCCATTTTCACCTTCTGGAAGACGATTTTGCCACCCTCTGCTGATACCGCCAGATAATCGCCTTTAGCTATCCCAAATTCCGCTCTTATTGGTTTCGGAAGCGTTATCAATCCTTTTGAAGAGACTTTTACCAGCATCTTATCCTCACCAATTATAACTTGGATTCTAAGAATATAAAGCGTATCGCTTCGAATACCTCTTCCCAGCTTCAACCAACTCACTAAACATCTCTGCCTCTTCAGCATTTGCAACCTCCTTCACCGCTTTTGGATACCACGACGAAAGCACTGCTTTTCTTCCCTTTAACACCTTCTCGAAATCTTCCATTGTTATCTTGCGTCTTGGTTTCTCCTCCTTTATTCTCTCCCTCAATGGAATCC
>JAUXGS010000014.1 GCA_030621945.1 Methanosarcinales archaeon
GCTAGTACATCGTTCTTGGTAAAAAACAGATGATGTGGTGTGACTTCACAGTGAACGTTTTTGTATTGTCTTAGAATACCCACGGTATCGTAAACAGATACATGTGCGATGTTGATTTTAATGCCGCTTAAAGCCGAAGCGGAAGATAAAACGTTCCTGACCGCCGACAATTCCGCTTCATCAGGTCTCAGCTCGGAATGGAGTTCTTTGTGTTTTTTTTCTACTTTCCCTCCAGATTCAAATTCTTCTCTCTTACTGTCTATAATATGTTGGTCTTCACAATGAATGACGGCAGGCTTGGAAGTTGCTTCTACAGCCTTAAGTGCTTTGGGTAAGGTTCCCTCATCTATGTACGATCCGCCGGTCTCGGCAAGGTATATTTTATACGCTACGACTTCTTTCTGCATATCTGCAAGCGCATTCAAATTGGATTCAGTCACACCACCATGGAAAAATATGTCAATCAAACCTTTCGACTTGGCGCGTGCGAGTTCCTTCTTTTCCCTTATTCGCTCCGCATTTATGCCTGGCGAAGGAGTATTCGGCATGTCAACCACAGTGGTTATACCGCCATGAAGTGCAGCCGCGGTGCCCGATTCGAAATCTTCCTTATAATCCCACTTATGACTGCTATCTTCCCGTAAATGCGCATGAAGATCAATAAACCCTGGGAAAATGAGACATCTTCGAGTTTCTATTTTCCGCTCGCCTTTTAAACCTTGCTTTTTTAGCTCTGTAATATACCCCTCGTCAATACCTATTTGAGCCTCGCGTATCCCTTCCGGGTTTACCACGTTACCTTCAACAACCAGCTCATGGAGCATGTTTTTTAAATAAGGAAGTAAAATAGAAAAGATAATTATAGGGGAGATGAGGATATGTTTCCAAACAAAAAAGTTCAAAGTCTGGTGGGGAGAGAGATACATGTAGAGATGAAAGGGGAGCAGTGTGTACTGGAAGGTGTGCTGACATCGGTGGACGATTATTTGAATCTACATCTGAATGGCGCGAACGAGATATTGCAAGGTGAAAAGAAGAGGTCGCTTGGCTCTGTAATACTCCGGGGTAATAATGTGGTGCTCATAAATCCACTGAAGAATGAATGAGAAAACGGTAAAGAGGAAGAAAATAGGCATTATCGGCGTGGGTAACATAGGGGCCTCTATCCTTCGAGGGCTATTGGCCGCAGATAGTGGCAGGCTGGACGAAAAAATTTTAATACGCGACATAAAGATGGAGAAACTCAGATCTTTTGAGAGTAACGCGGAATCACGAGTTGTGGTATGCGAGAGTAACGGAGAGGTAGCAGAGAAATCAGACGTGATAATTTTGGCAGTTAAGCCAAATGATGTGCGAGGAGTAGTGGGAGAGATTGCACCGTTTATAAACGGAGGGAAAATACTCGTATCGGTGGCTGCTGGCGTGCCAACGAGAGCGATCGAGAGCGATCTGGGCGAAGGAAAGAAGGTAATTCGTGTGATGCCAAATATAGGGGCGCTCGTAGGCGAATCCGTAACGGCGATGTGTACTGGTACATATGCAGGAGAAGAGGATGAAGCCATAGCGAAGGAGATTTTAGGTGAGATTGGCGAGATTTATAGCGTGAAAGAGAGTGATATAGATATTATTACGGGATTAAGTGGCAGTGGCATCGCGTTCTTTGCTGCGGTAATCGAAGCAATGGCTGAGGGCGGGGTGTACGAGGGCTTGCCACATAATTTATCGCTCGAGATTTCTGCCAAGACCGCACTTGGCGCTGCGAAGATGGTTCTTGCAGGGGACGAGCCGTCTTCGATAAAACAGATGACTGCTTCTCCTGGAGGGACGACAATACGAGGGCTTTATGCGATGGATGCAAGAGGCGTAAAGACAGCGATAATGGATGCGGTAATTGAAGCAACAAAGCGGGCACGGGAAATATCGAGCAAAGCTCAATAAATAAACTTAAATGTAAAATAAGAAGTGCAATCGGGCGGGCGCAAATGAAGGATGAATTAATCGCTCAGGTATTGGGAATATTGAAGGATGCGGGATTTATCGTATCACGTAGATGTGAGGCGAGAAGTTTTGATTTAGCGGCGCGGCGAAGCGAAATAACCTTGCTGGCAAAGATAATGCGTAACATTGACGGGATAAGCGAGGATGTAGCAAGGGATATAAAGCGTGTAGCATTCTGCTTACTTGCTTCTCCGCTTGTTATAGGGGAGAGGAAAGGTGCTTCCTTTTTGGAAGACGATGTTATATATCATAGATACGGTATTCCAGCCTTAAACACGCATACCTTGTACGATTATTTTGTTGAAGGAGTTAATCCATACGTTTATTCTGCCACCGGAGGAGTGTATGTTGATATAGACGGAGAAGCGATGAGGGGGGCACGGGAGAAGAAGGAATTATCCCTGGGCGATATCGCTTCTGAATTAGGCGTTTCGCGGAGGAGTATCAGCAAGTACGAGGAAGGCATAATGAGTACGACAATAGAGATAGCACTGAAGCTTGAGGAGATTTTAGATACCGTACTCATAGAGCCCTTAGAGGTTTTAAACACTGAATTGGAAGAGCCTTCTCCGGAGGTATTAACGGGTGGAGTGGAAGAAGCGACTTCGAGCTTAGAGAAATATATCCTATGTATGATGGAAGAGATAGGGTTTGAGGTATTTACAATGGCTCATGCGCCTTTCAGTGCGGTTTCTTTTCCCGAGCCACCGTCAAAAGCACGAGGCGAGTGTGCGAAAATTCTCACTGGGGTAAGCGAATATACGGAGCGAATGATAAAAAGAGCGAGAATAGTAAGCAGTTTATCGCAGGTTACGAGAACGAAGTCGGTATTCGTAGTGAATGGGAATATCAAGTACGTGCAAATAGATAATACGGTGTTGATAGGGAAGGATGAGTTGAAACGAATAAGGGACCCGGAAGAGTTCACGAGTGTGATGGAGGAGCGGGCGAAGAGCTAATTAATTAATGCAAAATGCAGAGTAAAAATGAGAAATGAGTAAAGTATTGATAGTAATGGGCTCGAAGAGCGATCAAGCGGTGGCTGATAAAGCGATAGAGGTACTGGAGGAGCATAAAGTTCCTTATGAAGTACAAGTCATCTCTGCACACCGGAATCCAGAAGAGCTGGACAAGTATCTAAAGGAAAGTGGTGATGTATCAGTGATCATAGCGATTGCAGGGCTATCTGCGGCTTTGCCAGGAGTAATCGCGTCGAAAACGGAAAAGCCAGTCATTGGTGTTCCGGTAAGTGGGCCGTTAATGGGCATGGATGCACTACTGTCTATGGTTCAAATGCCCCCTGGTGTTCCGGTAGGCGTGGTGGGCATAGACAACGGCAAAAATGCGGCTTTACTCGCGTTGCGGATATTGAAGGTGGGGCACGAGTAGCGTACTGCAAAAAGCAAATACACTTTTTCTTTTTAGAAAAAAGAAAACTAAACCCTTACAGGTTTTTCGGGGTTGTGGGGCAGAGCCCCACAGTGCTAAAAGAAAAATAATAGTTTCTTTGGTAAAGCTTTCTTTCTTAAAGAAAGGTTTATTTTGCCTTTTGCACTTTCCATTTTTCATTTATCGCGTCACAGTCTTCTCCACGTATAAACGAACCTTTGTAACGCAGTGGCATTGCAGAGAAGTGCGAAGATAAATATTGCCCAGCCGAGGAAGGAGAAGCTTAACGGTCCAGATGCTGGAAACGGATACGGATAGACCAGCATGAGAAACGTTGCACCGATTATGAGCACAATGCGGTCGGCTCTGCCAAGCAATCCGCCGTACATTCTGTTCAGACCTACTGCCTGCGCCTGTGTGCCCATGTATGAAGAGAGCAAAACGCCGACAATCGCTATAACGCCGATTCCCCAGCTTACATATCCGCCAAAGACAATGCCGCCGATGATGAACATGTCTGAATAGCGGTCAATCACATGGTCGAGGAAATCACCCTTTTTGTTTGCGTTACCGATTTCACGGGCTACAAGACCGTCTAAACCATCAAAAATGGCATTCAGGCATACGAAAACGCCAGCGAGTAACAAAAGAAGAGTTAAAGACGTGCTGTTGCTGGATAGAAAGAAAAATACGCCGGCGAGTAGTGCGAAAAAGAACGAGAGAAGGGACAGGAAATTAGGCGAGATACCTCGGGCAGCGAAAAATCGCGCAGTCGTTCTTACAAATCCACAATTATCTACAAAGGCACGCAAGAGAGAATCAAGAACCATTTTACACAACACTTTTTCTTTTTTGTAAAAAAGAAAACCTGTGCTAAAAGAAAAAACTAAGAAAAAACAATAGTTTTTTGCACTTTGCATTTTTCACTTTTCATTGCCAATCACCGTCAGGTGATGAATCGAGTCCAGTCCACCGACCCCGGCTTATACTTAGCCATGAGCGCTTTCTTTTTTTCACTTCCGCCTTCTTCTTCTATCTCTATATCTATAATCTCTCGCACCACAGCAGCCACTTCTTCTACGCGCTTCACACTTGTGTCTACTTCATAAACGTTTTCGCACAGCTCTACAGCCTCGGCTAATATGACATCCAGCGTTTCGGCTTCCACATTCTCCTTTATCTTCTGCGGTGGAAACCCCTTCTGCTTGAGTCGCTCTGCAAGCACGGAAGGATTTGCACGCAGCACGATTGCAACCTCCGGACTCAGGAGATGGGCTAAGTGGCCCTCTATTATTAACCGCTTTTGCTCTTGTTGCTGCTGTTGCTCATGCCGCTGCTGCACGTATTCTTCGAGTTTATCGAGATCTGCGATTAAACACCCTCTTTCGCGATCAATACCAGTATAAAAACCCTGCTCCTCTATGACGCTATTCAAATCCATAATTTCGTGCCCGAGTGCTTTGCACACACTTGTCTTTCCAGTACCCGGTGTTCCCGTGATGGCTAAGATCATAAAATAACCCTTTTCTTAAGAAGGAAAGGTTTATCAAAGAAAAAGCAAAAGTTAAAATAAAATGCAGATTAGAGCAAAGATCATTGTAAACGGAGAAGTTCAAAAGGCGGGCTACAGAGATGCTGTGGAAAAGATAGCACGTAAATTAAACATAAAAGGGTTTGTGCAGAATCTAAAGCCTTATGATGTGATAATAGTCTGCGAAGGTGAGGAAAGGGATATCAAGCGATTCATAGGAGCGTTAAAAGTAGAAGGAGACCCTTTGATTAGCGTTAGCGATGTTGCTGTGGAGCATGAGAAGCCAACAGGCGAGTACAAATATTTCGAGATAATAAGAGGGAGCCGGGAAGAGGAAGATGCGGAGAGATGGGATTTTATCAATTCCCTCTTAAAGAATCTGGTAACTACCTTTTCAACGATGAACAGGAATCGAGGTGAGAAATAAAAGTGATAAGAGCGAATATAGTAATAAAAGGAGAAGTCCAGACGGCTGGATTCAGGACTTTTATCAAGAATATCGCGGATTCTTTGAATTTAAAAGGGTTTGCCGAGAATTTAGCGGACGGAAGCGCTAGAGTTGTTTGTGAAGGTGAAGAAGGGGGGATAAAAGAGCTTATCAATGCGATAAAGGAAAATACACCTTCTTTTGCTCGCATTGACGAAGTAAGGGTAGGGTATGGAGATTATAAAGGTGAGTTCACCAGTTTTGAACGAAGAGGCGAGGATGTTCCGAAAGAAGATAAGGAGGATGCAATGTTGCGATATATGCGGAGCCTCGATAAGAAAGGCGAGGTGGCGATTGGCATTTTGAGTTCGATGAATGAAACATTGATGGGTGTGAAAGAGGATACGAAGCTGATCCCGAGCATAAAGGAAAACACAGAGAAGATGCTGGAGAAGCAGGACTCGATGCTGGAGAAGCAGGATAGAACGATAGAGATCCTGGGTGGTGTGAAGAAGGACACATCGGCAATGCTGGAGAAGCAGGATGATACAATTAAAGAGATAAGAAACGTCTCTGGAAAGATAGACCAGGGTAAAGAAGAGATTGTCACGGAGATAAGCTCTTTAAGAGGAGACTTGAAGTCGTACATGGAGAACAAGTTTGCTAAAATAGAATATGAAATTGCGGAGATAAAGACCAAAATCGGGCTGGCGTGATTAAACACTTTTCTTTAAAAAAGAAACTTATCGGTGCTAAAGAAATAAATAAATTTATAAATGAGAAGCGAAGATATTTATAAAAGAAAGGGCATCAAACACATCATGCTCATCTCTTTCAGATAGATGGGGGCGCTTTCGGCATGCATGGGCGCTTTATTTATAAATCATACATGGATGCCGAAAAAACCGAAAAGCATAAAAATATAAATAGGAAGTAAAGAGTAGGGATAGAATATATAAAAGGGGGAAAAGGGAGATGAAGGTAAAGGCGGAAGTGAAGGGTGAAGATGGAAGTGCTAATAATAGCATATCCAAACGCGCGCTTAACCGAAAACTTTATATACCCCCTTTTCTATTGGAAAAAAATTAGGAGGTGAAAACAAAAAAAATGACAACAAATAATAAAGGTAAAGCGATAATAGGCATTGCACTGGCAGCGATTATGATTGCTTCGGTTTTCGTGGCGATGGTGCCAACTTCCGCACGAGATGCCGGTGGTAACATAGTCAAAAAAGATGTAGTCTACCAGGGTGAGAAAGGTCTTGACGTTTCTGATCTTGGAACAGCTACCTTTACTTTGTCTGGCATGGCTGATTCTACCGCGGATGGTCAGTTAATTACGGTTAGTAATGAGGGCAATTTCGCCGTATCAACATCGTATAAAGTAGGACCTTACAACCTAACGGGCAGGGAAGGTACTATAGCCGACCTATACATTGAAGAGCCTGAAATCGGCATTGATGTGCGCCTGGAAGGAAGTTCGATCATTGATGGAAACGTACCCCAGGGATATGACATAACACTCCGGGCTAAACCAAACTTCGGTGGTATTATGAAGGATGCTACAGACGGGACTGCTAGTACGCTCAATATAAAATTCACTGATCCAAGCAATGTACTGCAAGACTCAGTAGCTATAGATGCAACTGCTAATGAGATAGATGAACCCATTGACACCGCAGGAATGGCTACTGGAACATGGAAAGTGAAAGTATCAACAAACAAAGATACCTGTAATCAGGTTGACATTTCATCTTCGACAGTAGAGTTCACGATTCGTAGTGCAGACTTAGCAATAGATGCTACAGAAGATGAGGTTGCCAAAGGAGATAACATGGTACTAAAAGTTAACGGTAATCCAAAGACAGAGTATTACGTTGCAATCGAAGGTGTTACAGCAGATAAAGAGCCAGCAATAGGCCTCAGTTCAGCAGATGTTACGGCTGTAGGGACAGGAGAATCAGGTGCCGCTACCGCAGCATGGATAATAACAGGAAGCGACGGAATTGCTGATTTCAAAATTGATACAGAAGGTGCAGATAAAAGAACCTATACGATACACGTATGGGAGGTCGAAGCAGGCAAAGTTCCACAACCCTATGGTTGGGCGGATCCTGATGATGTTACGCATGACTTGAAAGATGCAAAAGTGAAAGTGAAAGTTGTGTCGGCAGAGGTAACGTTTGACATCCCAACAAAGGCGGTAATAGGCGAGGACGTTAAGATCAAAGGAGCGATTAGCGCTGGTGATAAGGTTGACGTAATCATAAAAGATGAGACGGTACTAGAAGACGAAGAACCAGTGGATGAGGATAACGAATTTGACGTAGAGTGGGATACTGATGGCTATACGGTCGGTTCGTACACGATCGAAGTGTACATAGACCGGGATGATTTAGCGGATATCGGAGACTACGACGATGTTGATCCAGATGGAAAGACCACGGTACGGTTAATTGACCCGGACCTCGACGCATCGCAACCACGGAATGTTGTTGCAGAAGGCGATGACTACGAGTTTGAAGGAACAGCAAGCGGAATGAGTGACATTGATTATCTCCTCGTCGGACCCAAGGGATGGAAAGCAAATCAACCAGAAGGTATTTTAGCTGGTTTTGTGAAAGGTTCTGCATCAGTGAGCGATGACGAATTCAGCGAAGAAGAGACCATGACCGATGGCTTAGACACCGGTATCTGGATTGCAGTGATTCTTTCACCAGGACGTGATGGTGAGTATGATACCGGAGACACCGCAGGCAACTTGGATGTCGGGGACCTTAGCGGTAAGACTCAGGCACAAATTTTAGAGATAGGCGAAGATGTAACAACTGGAGCTGCAGGGAGCGATGACATAATGAGGACACTTTCATTCAAGGTTGAGTCTGGATACGTGAGGTTTGACTCCGTAGAGGATGTGGGAGTTGGAGATCCGTTGAACATAACAGGAACAACAAACAGAGAGCCTGATACAACAATAACCATCTCGACATTTGCGGGACCAACCGACTTGTTAGCTCTTTGTGAAGTCGAATGGACAACTGCGGATAAAGGTACGTTCAGTGCGACAGTTGACACTGCGGATGCAGTTGAAGGTACGTACACCTTAGAGGCAGACGATGGCGATGGGCACACGGATACCATAACGGTGACGATTGGAGCAGCAGCCCCAGCACCAACAGCTACGCCAGCACCAACAGCTACGCCAGCACCAACATCAGCACCAACGGTACCACCAACAGCAGCACCAGCAACACCAGTACCAGCAACGCCAACACCAACGCCTGAAGAACCAGGCTTCGAAGCAGTATTCGCCATTGCAGGCTTGTTAGCTGTAGCTTACCTCGTACTGAGGATAAAGAAGTAAAACCAAAACACAAGGAAAAAAATTAGAAAGGTTTTTGGAGGGGATTTTTTTATCCCTCTCTTTTTTGTTTTTTATATTATTTTATATTTAAAAGGATGTGTGTGGTGAAAATGAAAACATATATCTTCAAGGTAATCATAGAAAAGGACTTTTTCGATGAAGGTAGAGAAGCCTATCATGCCTACGCGCCTGCATTAAAAGAGAAAGGAGCTGCTACCTGGGGATATACCAAAGAAGAAGCCATTAAGAACATTAAAGAAGTAATTCAGATGGTAGTAGAAAGCATGCTAGAACACCATGAGCTACTACCAAGCGAAGATACAGCTTCCGATATGGTAACGGTGTCAACAGGGCCCAGAGTATCTGTGACGGTATGAGCACGATTGATTATAGTCGGCTTCGCTCTTTGAAAGCCAGGGATTTGATTAGTGCCGTGATAAGGGATGGGTTCGAATTTGACCGGCAAAGGGGTAGTCACCATCACTACTATCATATTGACAACCGACGAGTAACTATTTCTTTTCACTCTCCCGCAGAAACTTTTCCACCAAAAACGTTAAAGCGCATAATTGAGGTGCAGGCAGAGTGGACTGAAGCGGACCTTCGGCGTTTAAAGCTTCTTAAATAAGATGTATAAAAAATGCGAAATTTTGAGGGGAACGCTTTTTTATCCCCTTTTTATTTACGTGCAGATTCTCTTAGCCGTTTTAGATAATACCCGGAATATAACGCTCCAAGCGGGTTATGAGCAAGAACTCGATCTTTTACCGCGAGTGTCGTTACCGGCGCCTCCGCGTATTTGGTAAACAGGATGTCGTGCCCTATGCACAAGCCCAGGATGATGTTTAAGTCTGTCTTTTCTCTGTTCAAGATGAGCGCCTGCCCGATTGGATTGCACATTGCTTCTCCTTCTGGTTCTATCTCTGCACCTGCTACTGCTCCTTTATGTGCAGCTCTATCCTTATGGAGACGTTCCAACTCAAAATATGATTTGTCAATCCCGCAGACCTTGCAGCAGACCGAAGAGACCTCGAAATAGTGCGAGAGAATAGTGCAGAGCACTTCAGCCTCGTTTTCCAGCCCTATACAGAATGCCACACCCACCTTTTTATAATCCATCTCTTGTGCGTATAGTATTACCTCCTCTATGCGGGTTTTCTGCATGTAATACCGTGATTCAATACGTGTAGAAACTTTCAGCGACTTAAGAACTTCAGCATCTCCTTTGTCTTTGTATGCCGCTTTGGCTTCTTCTGCAATATCCGTGCAGTCCTTGCCTTTAGCGCACGCTTTTTCTACGCAGCCAGCACAATTCATAATCATATATTTTACTTATTCTATGTAACTTTTGTAAAAATACAATACAGATGAGAACGATAGAATGGGATGATAAAAAGGATGTGGTAAAACTCATAGACCAGACGTTGTTGCCGGGAGATTATAAAATTGTGGAGTGCACGCATCTGGATGAACTGATAGAAGCGATAAAAAAATTGAAGGTGCGGGGCGCACCGGCATTAGGGGTTGCGGGCGCGTTTGGCGTTGTATTAGCATTTATGAACGAGCAGGATGAAGCTACGCTAAAAGACGAGGTGGAAAAGCTTAAAAAAGCACGACCAACCGCTGTAAACCTCTCTTATGGTGTTAACAGAACGTTACAGGCAGCTATGTGTGGAAAAAGCATGCAGGAGAGGTGCAGCTATGCGCTGGACGAGGCGAAACGGATTGCCGAAGAGGATGTTGCGGTGAACAGAAAGATAGGGGAATATGGAAGTGCTCTTCTGGAAGATGGTGATGTCGTGCTGACGCATTGCAATGCCGGTCGGCTTGCATGTGTGGATTGGGGAACTGCGCTGGGAGTAATAAGAACCGCAATAGAGAAAGGAAAGCAAATAGAAGTGATCGCATGCGAGACGCGACCGCTTAACCAGGGCTCGAGGCTCACCGCCTGGGAATTGCTTCAGGATGAAATACCAGTTACGCTCATCACTGACAGCATGGGTGCGGCGGTGATGCGGGAAGGAAAGGCGAATAAGGTGCTGGTAGGTGCTGATCGGGTGGTTAAGGAAGGAGTTTTAAACAAAATAGGGACGTACATGCACGCAGTGGTTGCGAAAGCACACGGCATACCGTTTTACGTTGCTGCGCCTCTTTCCTCGTTCGATACAGAACGGAGTTATAAAGCAGTTGAGATAGAAGAAAGGGGTCCCGAGGAACTACTATTCTTCGGTGAGAAGCAAATTGCACCGCTTAACGTGAAGGTTTATAATCCAGCCTTCGATTTCACGCCGTTTGAGCTGATAGAAGCGATAATTACAGAGAAGGGTGTGATCCGCGATCTGAAAGAAGATGTTTAGAAATATGTATGGAACCACGAGATTGCACAACACTTTTTCTTTTTAGAAAAAAGAAAACATGTGCTAAAAGAAAAACAAAAGGAATATTTTCAGTCACTGTTTTTACCGGAGGTAAAAAAGTCGTGTAAAAATCTGTGGACTCTTGTGGTTATTACCCAGCAGATACAATTCTGATAATCGTTATCTCTCTGCTGGCAGTGTTCGTATCTGCCACTCGTTCATCCTCAGGCACGGGTTTACCGTTGTGCAGCACAACTACCTCTTCGAGGTTTATTTTCAGCTTTTCTAACACCTTCCCGTA
>JAUXGS010000063.1 GCA_030621945.1 Methanosarcinales archaeon
ACCCTGGTTCTCAAGGTGGACGGTGTGAGATCCGACGGGCGGACGGCTACAGACCGGGACCGGCTGGTGTTCCTCGTCAAGTGAGTGGACCTGAAAGTAAAGAGAAATAATGATTTGTACATTTGGGAGGGAATATCCTTCCATTTTTTCTTTTTATTTTCAAATAATTCTTGCATGAATATGAGAAATAAGTTGCAATGTAATCCACTTTACCACGAGAAAAGAGGTATTCAGCTTTGAGAGCGATAAAACACCATGATTTTCCACTTAGAGTGCTAAGGCTCTTATTTCCTGATTGCCGCATCAATCCCGATTATATACGCATAGGGCGCATAAGCTTTCACTTTTCGCGCCTCCAGTATTTCTACTGATCGCGACTCTTCGCCCAATTCTTGGAAGTTCGTAATCAATTTCTCTTTCGCTTGCGTTATTGCACGTTCAAGCGCATCATGCTTCTCCTCTCCTTCTTCAGGGTAAGCGAATTCCAGATCGTAGAAATGAAGTATCCCGCCTTGAGGTTTAAGCATGCTCAACGCTTCGCGGAGGAACAAATACGCGCTCTTCGGGAGGTTCATGATTATCCTGTCTGCCTTATCCTTGAAATTCCCATACATATCACGTATGTCTCCTTCTATTGCTTCGATGTTTCTTACACCATTCAGTTTCATATTTTCCCTGAGATACCGTATCGCATCGGGATTGATGTCAATAGCAGTCACGTGACTTTGCGGTGCTCGTTTCGCAACTTGTATGGAGAATGCGCCGACACCTGCGAACATGTCTAATACCTCCTCTGCGTTTACGCTGCTCCGTGCAGCCTGTGCTGCTACCCTATTTCGTTCTCCCGCTAATCGCGGATTGAAATAAACCTTTTCCAGGTCAAGCTTGTATCTACACCCGTTCTCCTTGTGCATCGTCTCTGTCCTGTTCTCGCCTGCGATTATCTCCAGCTTTCGTGTTCTGAATACGCCTTCAACCGGGGAACTCCGTTTTGCTACCACTTTGATATTCTTGTGCAAGCTCATGAGTGCCTGTGCTACGAACTGCTCTTTTCTATTGTCTATCGCCTCCGTTAGCACTGCAATGTCACCTATTACTTCGTAAGATGGCTTGAATCCAATAATGGCTTCTATGCTCTTTCTCCGTTCTAAAATACTAAATTCGCGCGTGGGTGCTTCTTTAATTCCAATCTCGCTCAGTTCAGCGTCGGTCAACGCGCGTACAAGCGGTAAATAAATGAACGTTTCGTCTGAGGTTATCTTGGCATCGGTTCGCAGCAGTTTGAATTCCTTCAACGTTTGCCGGATTTCTTCACCTCGGCTCCTCCCCGCTTTTACACACGGTAAACGCTCTGTCTCTGTTTTCATGATGCTCCTTATGCTACTCTATGATATGCTATGCTCTCGCATTTACAAAAATTACATTTATAAGTAATGGAGTAATGGCTAAAATACAAGAGACGAGTATAATGAAAGAGAATGCAGAGGGCTTAATAGAGCGATCGGAGATTTTGAAGCGCTGGGACGTACGGAACAAGCGCGTGCTTGATATCGGAGCCGGTCCGCTGGCGATTATCGCAGCCAGAGATTTCAACTGCGTCGTCATGAATATAGACATTGCCGAGGATGCGTTAATTACGGCTAAGAGGGATGCGGAAAAGGAAGGGCTGGAAGCGAAAATCACTGTTGAGCACGGCGATGCAACCACGCTTTCGTATCCAGACAGGAGTTTTGATGTGGTGATCAGTTACGGCGTTTTGCATCACGTTGCACTTAGCAGAAGGATGAAGTTTATTCACGAGGTATGTAGAGTAGCAAAGGAGAAGGTTATTGTCGCAGAATTGAATGCGGATGGCTTCGAGAAGATTCACGCGGGCAGTAACTTCGCGGCGGTTGACCTCAACTGGTTGGAACGAGCGTTAAAAGCTACGGGTAACGTGGATACATATCAAGGTAGATTGATGAACGTTTATACACTTTTTCTTTTTCCAAAAGAAAACCTGTGCTAAAAGAAAAACTGCTACGTTCATTCAGAAAGTGTCAGCATTCATATCCACTGAGCGGAAGCGATATGTAGAAGAAGTCGTGAAAGCTTCTATATGATATATATGACACTCTCAAATAACCAAAACAAACTTTTTGGATTCGCAAAAAGCAAAGTTTCTTCAATCAAACTTTCTTTTCCAAAGAAAGTTTGAAGGGCAGCCCTTTCCGAGCGCCGTATTCACGTATGCAGAACGAAGCCACCGAATTACCGATTTTACCACTTTCCTGTATGCTCTTCTCGTGGAGCAACCCGTAGAGGAATCCTGCTGCGAATGCATCCCCCGCTCCGGTTGTATCCACGACATCCGTAGGATATGCAGCGATTACATGCGCTGCACCAGTGCTATCGGTAACATAACAGCCGCGCGCGCCCAGCGTCACACAGACAATCTGCGCACCTATGTTTAAGAGGGCTTCAGCGCCTTTCTCATATTTTTCTCCTTGTACCAACGAGGTCAACTCATCAAGGCTGAGAAAAACCACGGCACTTCGCTCTATCACCTCAATCAAATCCTCAAGCTTGTATTTGAAGCAGAGCATCCCAGGGCTAAAACTGAGCTTTGACTTAACGTGTTTCGCCAATTCACGTTGCATCTCCAACTGCTCCTTGTTTACAAACGAACTCATATGCAAAAATCTCGCATTGTTTACAAATCCGCTATCTATATCTGCCATGCAGAGCTGATCATTCACGCCGGGGTAGATATACAGTGCCCGTTCACCTTGTGCATCCACGAATCCTATTGCAGCGCCCGTGTAACCTTCTTCTATTCTTATCTGCGTCTCCACTCCTTCTTTCCTGAATTCTTCCAGAATCAGTTCTCCTTCTTCGTCTGTGCCTACCATTCCCACGAAACCAACCTCAACGCCTAATCGTGATAACGCCACGATTGTATTTGCTGCAGAACCTCCAGGCACTTTCTTCACATCTAATATTCCTACCTCTTCTCCTCCTCGTGCTATTCGCTCCACGGCATATAACACATCGTAATTCAAGGCGCCTAAGCCGATCACATCTTTTTCACTCATTTTACGCACGTTTTTAATATAAAGAGGAATCATTATTTTGCTTTTGTATTAAAAAGTGTTTTCTTCGTATACGTCCTTTTACTAAACCGGTGCGATGCAACGAGAATATGAAAAACACGGTTTCTTCAGTTTTTCGAGCAGTAGAAACCGCGAACTGTGTTGCGTGAAGCACGGTGAATCCGAAATAAACACGGTATGTAGGGTATTGAACGTATCAAGAAAGGAGATACGTACAAAAGAAGGCGATAAAAAAATCATTTTTCGTGGGATCATCGCGGACGACACCGCAAAATTACCCTTTGTTTCGTGGACAGAGCGAGAAGAGCTTGTAAAGGATACGGTAGTGCAGATAGAGAACGCGTCTGTGAAGCGGTGGAAGGGCTTGCCCGCGCTGTATATAGTGGAAAACACGAACGTAAGTGTAATCGAAGATGATATTGGTTTCCCCGGTTACGGTGAGTTGATAAAGCCTAAAAAGAGAAGTATAGGAGAAATCGTTGGCTGCGAGGGTGCATTTGATGTAATCGTGGAAGGAAATATAATAACCATCTCAGCGGGAGCAACTAAAAGGACGCGGGTATTAGACGACGGTACTGGTGCAGTATTCATAGAGTTAAGAGACAAAGAAGAGGAAGGGCGTATTTATTTCGGAATGCCTGTTAAGGCAAGAGGTAATGTAGTGGACTCGGAAAAAGGCTATGTGTTGATGGCCGAAGAAGTTAAAATAAGTGGTGAAACGTTTATAATAACGGAGATGAACAACTTTTTGTGTAAATATACATGACAATCTTTCAACAGTAGTTCCAATCGCACTCGCTTCATTCCATTCCGGAAGTTATTTAAGAAATAAAAAGGAAGCAGGGACATAGGGGAGGAGATGCAAATGAGGGATGTAGCGATAATAGGAATTGGACATACGAAATTTGGGCGAGCTGCGAAGACCTCAATTGAGTTATTTTCAGAAGCGGCACTGCAAGCAATTGACGATGCAGGTGTGGAATTGAAGGATATAGAAGCGTTGTTTCAAGGTGCTGCTCTTCCCGGTTTTGAAGAGGGTCAGGTAATGCCCGCGGGGTTCTCAGCCGCTGATCTCAACCTGGGGCCTATACCTGCGACGAGATATGAAGGTGCATGTGCATCCGCATCAGTTGCGATACGAGATGCTGCGCTGTGGGTCGGTGCGGGGGAATACGATATGGTGCTTGCCGGCGGCGCGGAAAAAGCGTTGATAATGGGTGTTCCCTTTGCCACACGAACTTTTGCGATGGCATGTCATGCGCCAACAGAAGGACCTGCAGGACTCACATTTCCTGGAGTATTCGCAATGGCTGCGAGACTATATGCGAGAAATTATGACCTGCCACTTGATGCACTGAGAGAAAAGATGGCGTCTGTATCGGTAAAGAACCACCGGCATGGTGCTTTAAATCCTTTAGCGCAATTCTATAATAAGTTGGGCGATTTGAAGGTCGAAGATGTAGTAAAATCAAAAATGGTGGCCGATCCATTAACGCTTCTGGACTGCTGTCCGTTTTCAGATGGTGCATCAGCCCTTGTGCTCTGCGCAGCGGAGGATGCAAGGAAATATACTGATGAGCCAGTTTACATATTAGGGACAGGGCAGGGTTCAGGCGGTCCGTTATCAAAGATGGAGGACTTAACAAAGCCAGTTTCTAGGATAAGCTCTGCAAAATCAGCATTCAAGCGTGCGGGGCTCAGCCCGAAAGATATTGACATAGTGGAAGTTCACGATTGTTTTACAATTGCAGAAATAATCGCACTGGAGTGCATGGGTTTCTTTGAGTGGGGTGAGGCTGCAGATGCAACCGCAGAGGGACAAACGGAATCAGGTGGGGAGATACCGGTAAATATGTCCGGCGGGTTAATCGGCAAGGGGCATCCGATAGGCGCAACAGGGGCATCGCAGGTTTACTGGATCGTTAAGCAGATGAGGGGAGAAGCACCTAAAGGCAATCAAATTAATCCGGTTCCAGAGTATGGGATGACCGATACACTTGGCGGCGACTTCGGGACATTATGTCATATTATACTTGGCAGGTCAAAGAAGTAGGGAATGGGAACTAGGGAATAGCCAATGGGAAAAGGGATAGAAATGGATAAGGAATACCTGGTTTTAACCTATGCAGATTATGAGGCTGGTATAAGAGACGGTAAATTGTTAGGGCTGCGGTGCGTAGCGTGCAAAAAAATAACGTGTCATCCAATGCCTGTATGCCAGTGGTGCGGTGGCAGAACCCTTGAGATAACAGAACTGAGTGGAGAAGGCGAGTTGGTGACGTTTACGGTAATTCGTATACCTTCAGAGGGATTTGAAGATGATGTACCGTATATCCCGTGTCTGGTGAAGACAAAGGAGGGACCGAGCGTTGTAGGACGACTTGATTACGATACTGAGCGTGCCACGCAAGAACTACTTGGTAAGCAAGTGAAGCTGAGTGGTGCGTACACGTACAAAGGCGATAAGTTCTCCGGCGGACCTCGCACATGCCCTGTGTTTAGCTTAGAGTTATCGAATGATTGAATGAACGGACGAACGAAAGAAAAGAAGAAGAAGCCATGACTAAAAAGAAAGTGTGTGTTGTGGGAATAGGAGTGATGGGAAACGGATTAGCGCAAGTATGTGCTCAGGCGGGTTATGATACCTCTGTTGTCAGTCGGAGTGAAGAATCTTTAGAGCGGGGTATTGCAAATATAAAACGCAACCTTTCGGGACTCGTTAAGAAAGGGCGGATGCAGCAAGAGGAGGCGGATAGCATTCTGGATGCATTACGAGCACAGGCGACAACGAGCCTGGAAGAGGGTGCAAAGGGGGTGGATTTTGTAATAGAAGCAGTGTACGAGGATTTAGAGCTGAAAAAGGAAATATTCAGAGCGTTGGATAGAATCTGTCCAGAGCATACCATTCTCGCAAGTAATACCTCTACATTTCCTATTATCACTTTAGCTACCGTA
>JAUXGS010000076.1 GCA_030621945.1 Methanosarcinales archaeon
ACTTGCTAAGTCGTGCAATTTATACGTGGTTACCGGCGGTGGAGAACGAGCTCGTGAGTATATAAAAATAGCACGTGAGTTAGGTGCGAACGAAGCACTCTGTGATTATATGGGTATCGCTCTGTCACGAATAAATGCGAAATTGCTCATTTCTGCGTTAACAAATGCGTATCCCGAGCCTTTTCTCGATTATAAAGAAGTTGCAGTGGCAAAGATGAAAGGCGATGAAGAGCGGATAGCAGTTATGGGTGGAGTGAGCCCCGGATATACAACTGATGCAGTGGCTGCGATCCTCGCGGAATTCGTTAATGCAGACCTTCTCCTCGATGTGACCTCGGTAGATGGAGTTTATGATGCAGACCCGCGTATAGATCCCAGCGCCAAGAAATACGACAAGCTCTCACCTACGGAACTCGTAGCTCTGACAATGAAGGGGGATCTAAAAGCAGGGTCGCGAATTGTTATAGACCCTGTTGCAGCGAAGATAATAGAACGAAGCGGAATAAAGACCATCGTTATTAACGGGAGAAATCCGCGAGGTATTATAGATGCCGTTCACGGAAAGCATCGGGGTACTGAGATCTCGGAGTGAAGTAAGTTACGTTCGCACAGGATTAAGCACTCTTATACCAAGCTTTGCAGCTTCCTCCACTATATCGCCCCTTTTTCTCCTTCCAACAGTGGAAGCAATTCGAACTGCCATTCCTTCATCTACCGCAACCTCCGCTTTAGCAAGATCGTTAGTGTTGAAAACAAGCACTTCTCGCACGCCAGAAGGATGCAATCCACGGTCTTCCTTCTTTCTCCGATAGCCTACTTTCACTCTCGCACCTTTCGCCGCTATATTCTCCCTCATCTTGTTATCACTTCCACGAGGTCTTCGCCAGCTTTTGCTCAGCTTCTTCTTTGTCCGCCATCCATATCGCTCGAATTTTATCCTTCTTCTCTTCATCATCTCGCCAAACCCATCTTTTAAAAAGATCGCTTTGATAAAAAACTTATTTTTTTCTTTTAGCACTGTGGGGCTCTGCCCCACGACCCAGAAAACCCAGTAAGGGTTTAGTTTTCTTTTTGCAAAAAAGAAAAAGTGTGTTTACAGCTTCACGAGCATTACGTCAAATATGTTCTCCACGTGCTTTATCTCTTCTATACTGCCCTCACTAACCATACTGTCCACGTTAATCACCATGACCGCCTCTCCTCCGACCTTCTCCCTACCCACCTGCATCCCCGCTATGTTTATGCCTCTGTCGCCTAAGATCGTGCAAACAGGACCGATCACCCGCGGTTTATCGAGGAAGGAGCAGATAAGCATGTAGCCAGAAGGAGATGCATCCACCCTGTAGCCGTTTATCTTCACTATTCGTGGGTCGTCTTTTCCGAAGAGTGTGCCTGCAACCGTCTTCTTTTTCTCTTCGCCCTCTATCCGCGTAATCGTGGTAATACTAATCAATGAACTGAAATCTTCAATCTCTTCCGTCTTGCTTTCCGTAATTTTTATCCCGAATTTCTTTGCTATTGCCTCGGCATTTACATAATTCACACCATCGGTGAACAATGAGAGGGAGCTCTTCAGGATTGCCCTGGTGATTATTCGCGTGTTCTTCCCTATGCCGGAGTTTGCGAATCCTAATTCTCCTTCGTAAGAGACGTTGAATTGTTCAATTCTACCTGTTTTGGGTATGAGCTGCGCAGCGAGCAGCCCAAGTTTCTCGCCCAATCCTAAATAAGGGTTTATGATGTCCATTATCTCCTCTTCGACGTAGATCATGTTCACGGTATTCCTTACCGGTTTGTTCTGTAACGCATCTATGACCTCATCTGCAATACCCAGAGCAGCAGCCTTCTGCGCTTCGGTGGTGGATGCGCCCAGATGGGGCGTAACAATCACTTCTTCCAGTTCCAGCAAATCACGTTCCTCCGGTGGCTCCTGCTCGAAGACATCCAGAGCTGCTCCTGCTACTTTTCCACTCTCTATCGCTTCTTTCAGCGCACGCTCATCTATTATTCCACCTCGCGCGCAATTTATCACACGAACCCCATCCTTCATCAACGCGAACTCGTTTGCACCGATCAGGTGACGGGTGTCCTTTGTCAGAGGTGTATGGAGCGTGATAAAATCTGCGACCCGAAAGGTCTCATTTAAACTTGCAAGGGTAATGCCAAGCTCTTTTGCCTTCTCTACTGTTATAAAGGGGTCGTAGGCAACGACTTTCATTCCAAACCCTTTTACTCTCTTCGCAACTTCACTACCCACTCTGCCAAGGCCTATTATGCCTAATACCTTGCCATTTACTTCCACACCCATGTGCTTTTTTCGATCCCACTTCCCGGATTTTAGCGACACATTCGCAGCCGGTATCTTCCTCGACAGGCTGAGCAGCATTGCAATGGTGTGCTCCGCCGCAGATATAGTATTTGCCTCTGGTGAGTTCACCACCAGTATCCCCTTTTCCGTCGCTGTTTCCACAGCTATATTATCCACGCCGACACCCGCCCTACCTATCACTTTTAACCGGCCCGCACTCCCGGCTTCTATTATCTCCTTCGTCACTTTCGTGCCACTTCGTATGACAATTGCATCGTAGCCTGCAATACGCTCCTTTAAATCCTCCTTGCTTAAGTCTAATTCAATATCAACTTCTGCAAACTCCCGCAGCTTCTTTATCCCCACCTCCGAGAGACTATCTGTTACAATCACTCTTTTCTTTTTTTCCGTTTCATTCTCCTTTGATTTCATCTACCATTCTCCCTCTTTACTACTTCAAAGATTATACCAGAAATATAGCGTTGCTAAAATATAAGTTAAATAATCGGTAGAAAAAGGAATAAACTACCGGCTATTATTATCGTCTATTAGGTCAGA
Organism: Methanosarcinales archaeon; assembly: GCA_030621945.1. Taxonomy (GTDB): domain Archaea; phylum Halobacteriota; class Syntropharchaeia; order Alkanophagales; family Methanospirareceae; genus JACGMN01. Next base: position 2,867 of record JAUXGS010000076.1, read on the forward strand.
GAACGGTTCGTGATACGCTGTATCGTGTGGATTTTTTTCTGATAGTGCAAAATGGCAAAAGATAAGGTAATCGGAGGAGAAGTATAATAAATAGCGCGAGGTGTCATATCCATGACAGTAATCGAGATAAGAGAAGTAAAAAGTCGGGAAATTTTGGATTCTCGTGGGAATCCCACCGTAGAAGTGGACGTGAGTACAGAGAACGGGTTTGGTAGGGCGAGCGTGCCTTCAGGAGCATCAACCGGGAGTAAAGAGGCATGGGAGAAACGAGATAATGAGAAGATACGATATAAGGGCAAGGGAGTTCTCAAAGCGGTTGAAGCTGTGAATACCGTGATTAAAAAAGCACTCATTGGAATGAATGCTCTCGAACAAAGAGAGATAGATAAGCAGTTGATAGAACTGGATGGAACGGAAAACAAGTCGAATTTTGGTGCAAATGCTATTGTCGGAACATCAATGGCAGTGTGTAAAGCCGCTGCGGATTCGTTAAACAAACCGCTCTTTGAATATATCTGTGAGGATGTCGCGGGGATGAAGCTCTCGCGTGAGCTTCCCGTACCGATGATGAACGTGATAAACGGCGGGCTGCATGCGGGTAGCGAACTGAGCATACAGGAGTTTCTCATCTTGCCAATGGGCTTTGGCAGATTCAGCGATAGTTTACGAGCAGGTGTTGAGACTTATCATACACTTAAAACAGTGTTAGCTGCGAAATACGGTAAGATCGCCACGAACGTAGGTGATGAGGGTGGCTATGCACCGCCCATGCGTATGACGATTCAGGCACTCGACGCGATAACAGAAGCGATAACTGCGGCTGGCTATTCTGAGGCTGAGATACGCTTGGGCATGGATGCTGCGGCTTCGTCTTTCTTCGACTCGAAGACACAAAGGTACAGGATCGACGGCGCATGGAAAGAGGGCGCTGAACTCATTGACTTTTATCAAGACCTCGTGGAGAGCTATCCGATAGCATTGATCGAAGACCCATTTGATGAGGAATCTTTTGAGTTATTCGCAGAACTCACCGCTAAGATACCGCAGCAGATTATCGTAGGCGATGACCTCTTTGTGACAAATGTCAAGCGGTTAGAGGAGGGGATAAAGCGCAAAGCGGCAAATGCAGTGCTGTTGAAGTTGAATCAAATCGGCAGTATTTCGGAAACGCTGGATACGATTAGTTTGGCTAATAAAAACGGGTATAAAAAGGTAGTCAGCCATCGGTCTGGAGAGACGGAAGACTCGCTTATCGCTGACTTCTCAGTGGCAATAAACGCAGAGCTAATAAAAACGGGCGCGCCTGCACGAAGTGAAAGAACAAGTAAATACAATCAACTGTTGCGAATAGAGGAGGGAATGGGGGCGAAGGCGAGGAGCAAGAAGATTTTTTGACGACAGATATTGCATCCACTTTTTAGTCTGGGTGAAAAATGAGCGAGAAGGTTCCGCTAAAGGGAGGTATATACGAAACGAACTTGACTTCGGATATACCGAAGTTATCGGAAATTGGAGCCCGCTTAAGGAAGGTTTTAAATTAAATGGCTCTTCTCCAACTTTGGGATGAATATGGAGATATAAATACAGCGAAAGCTATCTCTTTTGGCAAAAATGACTCGACTAAAGCTGTCTCCAATATTCAGAAACATGTTTGATTTCCGCGGTTATAAGCTTTGCGATGCGATCGAAGATGAGCCATGGGATAACGCTGTTTTTGACCTGTACGCGTAAGACGGGTGACTGCGATGAAACGGCTTGATAAATGGTTCGTGAATGTCAAAGAGGTAGGTCTATCGCAATTCGACACGGTCGTCAAAACCATCAGATCATACCTCTACGGGATCTCGAACTACTTCAAATATCGGCTGACTAATGCGGCGAGCGAGGCTTTCGATAACAAGATAAACATCATCAAGCGAAGAGCTTACGGATTCCACGATTTGGAATATTTCAAGCTGAAGATCCTTCAATCACGTGGGAGACAATCCTAAAATGGGAGAAGTGCCGAAAAAAATCATATTACGTAGATTAGGCGGAGTTACGGCTTAAAACAGTCATCAGCAAAACCTCAAAGTTCCACACCCAATATGCTCGCGATTATCAAATAATAACCGGCCAAGCCCTTCCACTTGCCCCAGTTTTCGGCAATTCTACGGGCCTCGATGCCGGAAATTTTGCGATCGTCACAATAATAATGCGCGATATGCCTTCGTAAGCCGAGGTCGTCTGCCGGTATGGCTTCTAATTTGCTCATGCCCCGTAGCATAGTAAGTTCTGCCGTCCAAACACCAATTCCCCGTATTTTACAGAGTTCCTTGATGATTTCCTCTGCATTTTCATAAGTTTTGTATTGCTCTAAATCCAGTTTTCCCACCACGATAGAGTTTGAAATATCATGGATGTACTCTGCTTTTCGCATACTCAAACCACAGTTACGGAGTTGTTCAACGGTCGCAGCGGCTATGTTTTGTGGTGTTGGATATGCGTAATAGATTTTGTCATTTATCGTTAATTGATCACCAAACGTTTTTATCACGTTTCTTTCGATGCTCTGTGCCACTTTGAGCGAGATTTGCTGTTCTATTATTGAGTCCACCAAAGCATCAAAGACGGTAGGCGTGGTCGGGCTCTTTAAACCTCGCAATTGCTGAGTCAACA
>JAUXGS010000117.1 GCA_030621945.1 Methanosarcinales archaeon
CGCTAATTTACGTGCAAACTCCGCTCTTGAACGTGTAGAGTTATTGGTAAGATAGAGCATATCATATTTTTTACCAAGGGAATTTAGTGCTTCATCTGCTCTCTCAATAAGAGTATTGCCACGATATACCGAACCATCCAGGTCTATAACAAGAGCTTTAAATTCCATTTTTAGTTGCACAAATAACTTAAAGTTGGGAAGATAAAGAAGTAAAGGAGGAACATCTAAAAATTTGGCTGGAGGTCATCAGAGCGATAAGGACCCATCCATAATTTCTTAAAATGTCAGAGATCATGAAATGAACACCTTAAAGAATAAAAACCCGGTAGCTTCGTGGTTCGACTACGATTACTTCAAAGAAGAACGAAAAGCAATAAAAGCCTTGACCGTCATATTGCGAACCGCAGGCTGTCAGTGGCGTAAATGCACGATGTGCGGCTTCTGGCAAGAATCCGCAGACGTAACACAAGCGGACATTCTGGATCAACTGGAACGATCGTTAAGAAACAGCCCGGAAGAAGATATTATACTTAAGATCTTCACCTCCGGTAGCTTCCTTGACGAACGAGAAATATCGAGTGAGACAAGAAAAGAGATAGCAGAGATGGTGCGAAAAAGAGGGAGGATAAGGAAGTTCATCGTAGAGACAAGACCAGAATTTGTAAGTGCAGAGAGAATCGAGGATTTGAACGGTGTCGAGAACCTTGAGCTTGCTATCGGGTTAGAAACCGCAAATGATTTCTTCAGGTCGAAATATATAAAAAAGGGTTTCTCGTTCGACGATTATAGAAAAGCGGCAGAGATCGTGATAGACAGCAGTGCGACGGTAAAAACGTATCTTTTGCTTAAACCGCCGTTTGTATCAGAAAAGAAGGCAATAGAAGACATTATTAAATCTGCTGAACTCGTCTCCGATTATTCTTCCACAATCTCGTTGAACCTCTGCAACATACAAAAATACACCCCGTTAGAAGCTTTATGGCGACGAGGGTATTATAGGCCACCGTGGCTATGGAGTGCTGTTGAAGCGATAAAAGAGATAAAGAAACGAAAGATCGTGGTGATGTCAGACCCCGTGGGTGCAGGATATAAACGAGGCCCGCATAATTGTGGTAAGTGCGACCGTGAGATAACAGAAGCAATAAAGAATTTTAATATAACGCAAGACGTGCGCGTGTTAGAACGCCTCGAGGAGAACGAGATGGAGTGCGAATGCAAGGATGTATGGCTTGCACTGCTAAAATATGATGCCTTTTTGTTTGATTCTATCTTAGAAGGAACTTAGAAGGAAAAAGGTTAACGAAAGAGACAAGAAAACCTAAATTGTTGACACTGATTAACGCAGATTAACACAGAAAAATTAACAATGTTCACCCTAAATAAATCCGTGTAAATCAGTGTTAATCTGTGTCTTAAAGAGAAGGCAGTTATACTTTATATACAAAAACAAATTTTTAGGATGTTGATACGAACATGGGCTTGCTCGCGAATATAAAGGGAATGGGAGATTATAAGAAATACCTGAAAACGCTTATTCTGGCAATCGCACTCGCATTTCTCACGCTTTACATCGCGTTTGGTTTGATGTTTTTTGCAATAGAAGGAAATACCGTCCCTGGATGGTTCATATTGTTGACCTTCGCTATCTCCTTTATTATTTTCACCGTGTTTTACGAATCGAAAGTTAAAAGCAAGAGTAAGAGCGGAAAAAAAGATAAAGAACGCTTGAAATCGCTTATTAAAGGCTTATTCTTCGGTATATGCGCAACCTTTGCATTCGTTGCAGTTATAGGCGGTGTGCGTCTCACGGTAGATCAGGGGTTTGAATTGATAGGTGGACTGGGATCGTTCATCTCTGCGTTAGCGATATGCATGATTGTGAGCATGGTGTTTCTCAGCCTGTTAAGACCTTCTTGATTCAAAGAGAGATTTTTAGAAGACGCTCTATTTTTCTCCGCACCTCGTCGCTCGGGATTATCTCCTCGTGTTCTATCTTCCGTAACAAAGATTGTTTCTCATTTATCCTTTGTGCAAGTTCTGCTTGTTTCAGCCCTGCTTTCTCCCTCGCCTCTCTTATCTTTCGTCCGTAATCCTCGGCAATTTCCAGCCCCTCTTCTATCTCGTGGTCCATCTGCTCATATAATCGCCGTTTAGCCTGAGCGAGCTGCACGTGTTCACTACCAAAAGTTATCTTTGTCTTTGCCTGTTGTGTATCTTCCACTACAACCGTCCCATGCCGTGCACACGCTTTACATACTCGTAGCTTCGAGCTGCCTATTGCTACGTATTGCGCCTTTCCTTCTATTTCCGCACCACATATCTCACACTCGGTCATTTTGTTTCAAAATCCTCGTGTGCTCTAATTAATTTATATATATTATACCGTGGAGAAATAAATAGTAGGGCAAAATGAAAGCAAGCAGTGGCGATGCATCGTCAGGCGAGGATTACTCAAGATACTTACAGGATAGGTTAAAGCAGTTAGAGGCAGCGAATATTCGGATGAAAGAGAGACTGGTAGGGATAGAGCGAGAAGGGCGATATTACGAGGATATGCGAACTCGCTACGAGGGCGAGATACGGAAGTTACGGTCAGAACTGGAAAAGTTACGAGCACCGCCGTTGATAATCGGAACAGTCGTTGAGATAATAGATGATAAGAGGATGGTAGTGAGAAGCAGTACAGGGCCTCGATTCGTTGTCAATTACTCGCATTTTATAGACCCTAAAGAAATCTTTGCCGGTGCACAAGTTGGCTTGAATCAACAATCGCTGGCTGTGGTTAGCGTGCTCCCATCTGCAAAAGACCCTTCGGTGTATGGTATGGAAGTAATAGAATCACCGGATGTGGACTATGAAATGATAGGCGGGTTGGAGGAGCAGATAGAAGAGATAACGGAGATTGTCGAACTCCCGCTGACCGAGCCAGAGCGGTTTGAGCGCTTAGGTGTGGTGCCACCAAAAGGTGTGCTTTTAGTGGGAGAGCCAGGTACCGGGAAAACATTGCTTGCAAAAGCCGTTGCAAACCGCACATCCGCACGTTTTATACGAGTCGTTGGCTCTGAATTGGTGCAGAAATACATCGGAGAGGGCGCGAGGATGGTGCGAGAACTTTTTGATTTAGCAAAGGAAAAAGCCCCATCCATATTGTTCATTGACGAGATAGATGCGATAGCGGCTCGTAGAGTAGAAGATGGCACCTCGGGTGAGCGAGAAGTACAGCGGACGATGATGCAACTGTTAGCCGAGGTAGACGGGTTTGACCAAAGAGGTGATGTGCGGATAATAGGAGCAACGAATAGACCTGATATTCTTGACCCTGCGTTACTACGACCCGGACGATTTGACCGTATCATAAAAGTGCCGCTACCTGATGAGGACGGGCGAAAGGAAATATTTAAGATACATACCGCCATGATGAAGATGAATGAGGATGTAGATTTCGATACTTTAGCGGCACTTACTGAAAGTGCTACTGGCGCGGATATAAAGGCGATCTCCGTCGAAGCGGGTATGTTTGCAGCGAGAAAGAAGATGGATGCAGTAGGAATGGAAGAATTCGAGTGGGCAATAAAGAAGGTAAAGAAAAGCAAGCAGTGGGATTATATCGATACTAAAGAGGCTGGAGTGATGTTCGCATAAGGGGCCAGACCCCCCTTATCAACCCTCCCAACCCAATTATGTCCTTTTAAACCTGCTTGACCAAAGGAGCTTTCATGTCCACATCCAAATCACGTGTTTTAAGAGAAGAAGCGAAGAGGAAAACGATACATATCTGCGGTATTGCAATTCCGGTACTTTATCTCTTCTTACAAAAAGATTTGATCATTATCGGCTTTGTTCTTGCCTTTTTTGTTATTTGTATCATTGAATGGTTACGATTTCGCGGTCTTGTTTCATTGCCGTTTCTCAGGAATAAGGAGCGGAAGAAGATCGGTGCGTACGTATTTTTTATTATCGGTGCGTTTATAAGCATTTTAATCTTCGAGAAGAACATTGCCATAGCCGCAATCTTGATGCTGGCGATAGGAGATGCCGTTTCTGGTATGGCCGGAGCAGTGTTGAACGTGGATAATCCGGAACTGTATGAAAGGAGAATGAAGCGCCCCTTAGTGATGTTGGTTATGTTCGTTACTTGTTTGATAATAGGATGGCTGGCTCTCCACTCGTTACCGACAGCCGTTTTCGGAGCTTTTGGCGCCACGATAGCCGATGGCGTGCCGTTGCGAATTCATAGCGTGCAAATAGACGATAATCTTACGATACCGCTGTTTTCAGGCATGTTGATGAGTTTTGTATTGATTTTGTAGTTTGCTTTGCTGAAAACGGGGATTTGTAGATGTCAATTGTTGTTAAGCGGTTTTTAACCTCCACCCCC
>JAUXGS010000071.1 GCA_030621945.1 Methanosarcinales archaeon
GGACTTGTAATGGGATTCATTTTAGCCAATCTAAAATTAAACCCGATAAATTGGTTTTTTAATATAGGTCTTTTAGCCGTGGTGCTCCCCGGTTTTTGGGTGTGTTATAAAATAGGTGAATGGTTGGTAGTATCACCTGTCACCGGAAATGAAGATTCTTACAAATCAGATTATGTGGCAGGTTTTTGGAGTTCTTTAACAGCAGGTCTTATACTCATTTTCAAAGAAAATATGATAGTAGTAGGTATTATTACGTTATTAATGCTAGTTATTGTTCTCATTTTGAGTCACTTTTTTCCAGAACGGAAGAAAAGGCCAAGATAATCAATTGTATTTAACTTATACTGCTAAACGAAGACCAACAAAGTATAATCTTAACGAAAGGGAAAGCCGGTAACCCTTTATCAGTTATTGGACGAGTCTGTTGGGACCAAAAGTGCAAAATAATTTGGTTTGTAGCAGTAGTTACTTCAACACCACCGACGCCAGAATAAACATTGCAACCGATAAGCCGGCGCTGACAAAGAAAGTGCCTTCAAACCCGCCGATGAGGAAAATTGCACCCATTACGAGAGGCCCCAACGTTTGTCCTAATCGCAGCACCATCCCGTTGAGTGACATAAAGGCTGCACGATATTCAATAGGCGCAAGTTTGGCTAAAAGCGTTTGAATACTCGGCAGGTTCACGCCATGAGCGATACCGAAGATTACCGTTGGAACTAAAAATAGCCAGATCGTGTGCACGAACGGAATAACGAGCAGTGTTACGGCATAAATGACAAAAGCTACTTTTATGAGCGTCTTCTCGGAGAATCGTTCGGTTAACGTTCCCAATTGCGAGGAGGTTGCCGCTGTAGTCAAGCCCATGCTGGACGTAATAACCCCGATGAGAAGAGGCGAGGCATGGAATTTCTCGCCTCCAAGTAAAAGACTGAAATACGTGAGGTACGTTCCGAAAAGGATAACGAACGTGAACAGGGTAAGGGAAAAGAGCCCGAGTACTTGTTTATTCTTAATGCTCTGGAAGGCACTGCTCAGATACTGCTTAAAATCTTGTTGATTTTTTGGTTCCGGGCTCTTAAGAGAAGTCAAAACGAGAATACCAACAGGAACTGCAATTATAGATAGCGCAAAAGGGTAGTACCATGCTAAGGAGGCCATTGCGCCGCCAATGATAAGATAGGCTGGGACAGCGATATTGAGCACGCTGGCATTGTAGCCCATGGCAGTAGCAAGTTGCCGCTTAGAATAAAGGTCGCCGATAATCGTGACGTTAAGCGACCCTAACGAGGCGGCACCTATACCTTGCAAGAACCGCAAAGTCAGGAGGAGGTTGAAGTCGCGGGCGAAGAAACACGCACTGCCTGCGATACCGAAGAGCAGCAGCGACGGCACTAAAATTTTTTTCCTTCCGAATCGGTCTGCGAGTACGCCTAAGACTGGAGTGAAGAGAACTCCGGGAAGCGTGAATACCACGATGAGCAGGCCAACCGTGGGCTTTGAAATCCCAAATGCTTCTTGTATCACAGGAAAGGCTGGCGATATGCTGGACACGCCCATAACCGTAATCAGCGTTACCACAAAGACGATTTGAAGATTGGGATCGCGATAAAGTTTACTTTGATTTTCGGTCATTTCTCCTTTTTCTCTTCTATTCATAATGGGTACTTCTCCCCAGTTCTTGAAAAATCAGTTTTGGATATGATTGCCCCTCTTTTCGTTTACACCCCGTAGAAGGTCGGATTGGATTTAAAGCGTAATCTATAAACGTGCGAGACATGGATAAGCGATACAGTTAGAAATAAGCAACGGTAAAAAATATATAAGTAGCTCTACGTAATAAATAACCACAAAAAAGCGTCGATGGTCTAGAGGTATGACTTGGGCCTTCCAAGCCTACAGCCCGGGTTCAAATCCCGGTCGACGCATCAAACTTTTTTAAAAGAAAAGTTTTATGCGTTGACGGAAAAGAAATCTTTATTTTTCACTCTTGACACCATATTCCTCTCCTTCTAAAGGTCCGTAAACCCCAGAGCGTCTACGATTCTTCCTAACTCTGCACCCGTGGTCTCATATCCGGCAGCGTAGCCCTTGGTGTTAGCAAGCAAAGCAGCACCTATCAGCGGAACACCGAAATTAACACTCCCTATATCCACGGGCAACTCGAAAATATCTTCCAAAAATTCTAATTCGTCATGGGTGGCGTTTTTATGTGCTAAGATGCCTTTGTTTGTCGCTACCGCAGCCATCCCCACGGTTTTTAAGCCACCGATTGTGCCTTTATAGACCTCAACGCCCAGCGTTTCCTTTATCACGTCGATTGTCTTCTCCGATAATTCCGGATGAACCAGGGCAACCGTATCGTTTGCAAGTATGATATTCCCGGCAGCGCTCATCGGGTCTCTGTACGGCAGTCGGCTAAGTTTTACCCTTAGCCCTTCTGCCTGCATTAGATCCTTGATCCTTTGAATCTCGCTATCCAGTGCATAGGGCGAAAGGATAAAGCCATTAGAGTTCCCAACGGCTAAACAGCCAACCAACGAGATTTCATCTATCGAAGTTCTTAGTGCTTTTACCTCCAAAGCACTCTCCATTTCCGCTGCTAACCTGTTAGATGCCTGCGGAGGCAAAAGAACCAGAGATTCAGTGCAGGTCGCAAAAACCCCTATATACGAGCTGCCGTCAACGCTAAATAACCTTTTTGACTCTTTATCTCCTCGCCTTTTCATCACGATGAGTACCTTACCTTATTCCACAAGCTCAGCCTTAATTACGTCCTCTTCTTCTGTCACCTTTACACGTATCTTAGAAGGTGGCTTCTGCGAGCCTCGCGCCCACACTTTCTCGTTTATTTTGCTATCTAATACAATATACTCAGATTTCGTATGCCGCATCAGATACTCCCTTATCAACGTTATTGCGCGGTTGCTCCGCTTCCACCTTGGTGCTTTTTTCACCGCTCTCAGTGGTATCGTATAAATGCGTTCACCCATTACTTCGCCTTTTTCTTCTCCCATTTTAGACACTCACTCACTTACTTACTCGCTTAACTTACGCTTTTAGCTTTGTCCTCCGCCAGTGCCTCCGCTTTGGATGCGTTGTCACGTGGCGGTTCGTTTTTACCATTATCCATGCAGGAATTCTTCTGTTTTGTTTATTCGCCTTAATAAGCCTGATTTTCCTGCCTATTGTGTTCTTCCCTCTTGCCATTGTATATCTAATATCTAAAAGCATTCTCTTTTATTTAAATATCTCTGATTTTACGTTAGAAGTACACAGGATTGTTGTGTTGAATGTGAGGGATTGAAGAGAAGATGAAATTAGGCGTTTCAACCGATTTTAGTGCTGCGCATTCGCTGCCAAGACATCCCGGAAAATGTAAGGAGCTGCACGGGCATACGTATAGAGTGGATGTAGTGGTGGAAGGCGCGAAGAAGGAAGATACAGAGTGTGTCGCCGATTTCGCGGAAGTGAAAGCACTTATAGAAGACATGATTGAGCTTGTGGATCATAAGCACCTGAACGAGGTGATTTCATATCCCACAAGCGAGAACATAGCGCTGTTTCTTAAGGCTGAGTTGGAGAAGCGGTTGAACGGCTCGAATTTGGGTGTGACATTGCATTCGATAAGATTATGGGAAGGTAAAGACAAGTGGGTGATGGTGGAGAGAGATTAGTTTTCTGCCCCCACTACTCACAGTGCTCAAAACCGATCAGATTCAACTCGTACCGCAGGTTCTCAGCGTCATAAGAAAGCACGCCCTCTACAATTATCTTATTGCCTTCATGCAACTCTGAGATCGAGTTAGTGTTAATAGTCCTGAGCTTTACTCGCATTCGATGATTGCCGGGTTCATCGCGGAGATAAAAAACGCGCGTGTAAACGTCCTCGACGTAACCCGCAACACGTATTTTTTTTCCTCTGTACTCCTCTGGCTGCGCGGCTATCTGGGCTACAAACGATATATCACTTTTCTGCGGCGCCACTTCTTTTATCGCATTTCCAGAGACTACGAGTTCGTAATCGCCCCGGTATACCTGCACTCGACCTTCGACCTCTATTTCATCGCCGTAGCTCAGATTTAATAGTTCATTCCTATCATTCGCGGATTCGATAAATAGTAGCAGCTCTGTCCTGTTTCTTTCGATTTTCATAAGTACATTGCCGTATTCTGTAACGCTGAACTCAGTAATAACACCGCTTGTGCGTATGACCGTACCTTCGTGAAGCGCAACCTCATCCAGAGGCACGAACTGTGGGGTTATAAATAATGAGATACAGTATAAGATGCAAACGCCAAGCAAAGAGAAAATAATCACGATCTTCCCTATTCTTTCCATACTTTACGATTTACCGTTTTTTCTCATTTATAACCTGCGGACGTGAAGAAGCTATGGAGGGGCGAATTAGAAATGTCACTCCTACTGTTGGACTCAGAATTACCAGAAGGAATTAATAGGTTGCGGAGTAATGGTAAATGATGGCGAGAAAGGCGATAGCGAAGAAGGGTAAGAGTAGTGGTAGATGGCAGAGAGTGATGATTGGCATAGGACTGGCGTTGATAATGATTGGTTCGGTGATTACAGTGATGACGTATCTCTGACTGAAGCGCAAGTATTAGTAAGGAATTTATAGTTAAAAACTAAACTTTTTATACTTATAGAGCCATTACGGATACATGGTCAAAACAGAGATGTATCCAATTAAGAGGTTGATGAGTGTTGAAGAACTCGATAAACGGATAAAGAGTCTGGAAAAAAATGTGAAGGTTTTGAAGAGGCTATATTTTGTGAAGAATAGGTACTTGGGAGACTCTGTTGAAGTGGCATCAGGAAAAGTGGGCATCACGAAAATGATGGGATATGAATGGCAGAATAGATGGAATAAGGAGGGGTATGCTGGTCTGATCCCAAGATATGCAGGTGGTAGACCTTCAAAGCTGGCGGACAAACAAAAGGAGAAATTGAAAGCATTCTTGAAAGAGAGAGACGATTGGACTACAGACGAAATCAAGAAACTGATCAAGGAAAGATATGGTGTGGAATACACCTTGAAACAGATAAGAGTCATATTGAGAAAGTTTGGAATGAAGTGTGGAAAGCCGTATCCCAAAGATTACAGAAGGCCAGAGAATGCAGCAGAGATTTTTAAAAAACCTTAGCCAGCATACCAAAAGAGTCATGTGTAATTGGATTCATGGATGAATCTTCACCACAGACGACGGCAAACAGTCAAAGACTTTGGTCATTCACAAAACCTTCAATCATAAAGAATACCGCACATATGCGAGCGAACACATTTGGGTTTTATGCGATCAACGGAAACAGCGTAGTGAATTTTAGGAAACATTCAAAGAAAGAAGACGTATGTGAATTCTTAGAAAACATAAGAGACAAGAATCCTGGCAAGAGGATCATAATCATCCTGGACAATTTCAAATCCCATCATGCAAAGATGACAATTGCCAAAGCCAAAGACCTTGATGAGATATTGGTATTCCTTCCACCGTATTCTCCGGATCTTAATCCATTAGAATTCATCTGGAAGAGCATCAAACGGGTAATCTCGGCGATATTTGTTGTGTCCGTAGAACATCTCAAAACCACAATCAGGGAAACATTCATTCGTCATTCAAGTTCTCTATCATACGCTGAGAAATGGATAAATACTTTCCTAGACGAGGAGGTTAAAAGTATATTATTCTAGGTTCTTAACTATA
>JAUXGS010000135.1 GCA_030621945.1 Methanosarcinales archaeon
TATGGGTAGGCAGGTCAAAGGAAGTGCAATCCCTCACCTGGATGTCATGCTTCAAGAGCTTCTTTTTCATTTCGCGTGCATTACCCACGTCAAGGATATAAAAATTCGCGTCTGTGTGTACGCCAATTGCTCTTTCTATCTTTTCCTTACTCCTTTCTATTCTCTCCCTCGTCTCAGCTAAGAACTCATCCCCCGCTGTACCGATCACCGCTGCACCTACCTTCTGTGCACATACGCTCACGCTCCACGGCACTTTTATTTTCTCCATTTCTTTTGTGATGTCTTCTGGAGCAAGCGCATATCCTACCCTTATACCAGGTATAGCAAACGATTTCGTTAGAGACCGTAAAATAATCAGATTTTGAGTGGAAAACTTATGTGCATGGAACGCATCCGTTACAAAGTCCACGTATGCTTCATCGAGCACAACTAACGCATCAACTCGTTCCGCTTCTTCTAATATCTGCGCTATTTCATTTTTATCGAGGTGCTGCCCGGTTGGATTGTTCGGATTGCAAAGGAAGACGACGTCATCGGTTTTCATCTCTTGCACTATTAACTCTGGATTGATTCGCAGTGAGGGCGTTTCTACACGTTTGATTTGTGCACCCAGCAGCTTTGTCGCAATCTCGTATTCGCCATAAGTGTGGTTCGGTATGAGCGCTCGATTCTTCACAAAAGCAAGCGCTACAAGCTGTATGAGTTCAGAAACACCGGCGCCAACCAATACTTCAGGCTGCTCGCAGCCGAATTTGTGGGCGATCTCAGCCCTTAATTCGGTACAGTCGGTGTCGGGATAAAGATGTATCTCTTCTATAGCTTCTTGTATCGCGTTGGAAACGAAATCCGGTGGCCCGTAAGGGTTTAGATTCACGCTGAAGTCTATTATCCTGCTCTTCTTGTTTCCTTCGAGTTCTCCTCCGTGCTCACAGACTCTTAGCCCGTCTAACGCAGCTCGCGGTTTGACCACTTTTTATCACCTGCATACTTAGTAATTCTTAAGATATGTCGTCAACAAGAATAAAAGATGTTTTTAGTCACGTTCAAATAACCTGCATAGAAGTTGAAGCAGAAAAGAACTTAAAAAACGGCGACTCTATCTACCTAAAGTGAACAAAAATTGGTGTGATGCCATGTTGTCAAAGAGTGCGAGGTTGGAGTGGTTTAAAGGAGAGCTGCTTCCTATTATTTTGCTGTTTGCCTTAGCCTTTACAATACGCTTTATGGGTGGCGCGTGGGAGACTAAATGGGATAACGATGCTTATATGGCGAGACAGGCAGAGCATATTTATTCTTTCGGACATCCGGCAGTTCCAGACCCGTTCAGTTCAGCGCCCTTGTATCAGCCCGGTATGGCTTATCTCCTTGCCTTCGTGGGATGGATAATTGATCTTATCCCCTTCAAATTCACGCAGTCCAGCATGGTTATTTCCGAAGGGCTGGTGCCACCCTTGCTCGGAGCAGCTACCGTGCTGGTCATATACTGGTTTGCAAAAACCCTGTTCAATAAGTCTGCTGGAGTCGTTGCGGGACTGCTCGCGTCCTTCTCCCATTTCCTGATCTTCAGAACCATGAAAGGGTTTGTCTTCCACGATGCTCTTTCCCTTTTTCTAATCCTTTTAACTGTTGTAATTGCGTGGAAAGCGCTCAAAATGGTTGAAAATCCTTTTCCCAGTGATTTTAAGGATCAATCAATCTATCTGGCTACTATTCTCGCTCCGGCAATTCTTATCGGCGTTACGGGTTTCACATGGGGTGGATACTTCATCCTTCATGCGATACTGATTTTTTATGGTATTCTTTTAACCGTTTTCATTTTGATTCAACGCGCTTCTATGAGCGGGTATAAGATTTATCTGATGAAAACGTGGGTGTTCCTCTGTTCTACACTGCTTTTTGGGACTATAATAGCGCTGATTCTCTATCCCGTGCGTGGGGCCTCGGAGATTTTAAGAGCTGCACAGATGCTGCGATTCGCAGAAAGTCCTCTGGTCTACAAATTCACAAGCGACCTCATGCCACCGAGACTCGAAAGCTTTGAATCGCTTTTTGGAACATTCCTGGTGGTTGGGATTGCCCTGACCGCAATCGGTGTATACGGTCTTTACAAACGCGATAGGAAAAGTGGTTTGTATCTCCTTGCCGCACTGCTCGCTACCATGGTTCCGGCAGTTCGGGCATACCATTTCATGGATATGTTCTCGATGTTTGTGTACATATCGCTCGGCATCGGTGCCTCTTTCATATTAGAAGGAATAGCGAGGCAGGAACTGCAAAAAACAGTATGGAAAAAGCTGGCGGCAGTTGCTGTTATCTTAATCATAGTCATCGCATTCGTAAACCCTGTCATTGGTTCCTTAAATGAAGTGCATTATTCAGATAGATACGTCACCAATCCCGAGAGGAAAGAAGCTTTTTTGTACATCAAGAACAACACCGACGCGGATTCGCTATTCATCAACTGGTGGGACTATGGGAATTCGTTAGCGTATTTCGCGCAACGGAGATCGGTAATTGACCAGATGTACCTTCCCGACGAGGATGTAAAGGCGGTCTCAGCGGTCATCGTGGCAACGGACCCTGACAAAGGATTGCAGATAGCTCGAACTCTCAAGCAGAAACATAATAGCTCAGAAATCTATCTGATGCTTTTTCATTACGATGCTTTCCTGTCCTCCATAATGGGTTATGCCGTAGGATACAACCGGACATCTATCAATGAGTCAATCATGATGACTTTTGATGATAATGGGCGATTGGTCGGGATGAACGATCTCACAAATCAAACCACCTATTACCGGCTCTGGACTAACCAGTCTATCGGGGGCTACACGCCCTTCTATCTGAGCAAAGAGGTGAAAATATACCGGCTAAATGTATAGTATAATAAACAGTTTTATCGTCTATTCGAGCAGTAAATACATATTTACAGCTAAAGGTTGGGAATCTATTATATTAAACACCTCTTTCAATTAGTATCCCACTTTCGGGTTCCTTTCCTTTCCGCAACGCAACGAACTTTTGCTTTGTTCTTGTTTTTATTCCTCAACTTCCTCAAATTCGTCTTTGCTTGCACCGCAGTCAGGGCACACCCAATCGTCCGGCAGATCTTCAAAAGCCGTTCCCGGTTCTATCCCATTATCAGGATCACCTTGTTCCGGGTCATAGATGTAGACACAAAGCGTACATCCATATTTTTTCATTTCCATATCACCTCATCATTCTTTTTTTATAGTTATATAAGTTGGGGTGTTTTGTGGCTTACCATTACAACACCTTACTTCTGGCGTACAAAAAAATTTAGGTATACTTATTATACAACTCAAATAGGAACTGTAACCGTTCTAAATCGGTTTTGAATGTTTTAGACCGATAGCATCGTTCTACTGCTCGGTCTAACTTTTTATGAGCGTCCAAAAGTTTCTTAGGCATAATAAGAGGATCGTAAATATCCGCAAGAGAAGAATCAGCATACAATTCCCTCACTTCCAGCAAATCCTTTACTCGGACTTTCACTTCTTCTATTTGCTTTTCTGTTGGGTTTTCAGGCCACGGGAAATTGTTGTAAACTATATTATTAGAATAACGGTAGCGACTTTCTAACCTGCCGCAGACATGACGCATCCAAACCATGTGCATAGATGACGAAAGCACTCCGAAATGGTATAAATTGGCGTTTTCAACAGTGGAGCAGGAGTCAGCAGCGATGTGGTGATGGGGCAAAATACCTAAGGGGA
>JAUXGS010000175.1 GCA_030621945.1 Methanosarcinales archaeon
TACGTCAAGGCTGTGCTCGGTTTACCAGCGAACATGCGGGTGGAATCGATAATCTCCTTCGGCTACCCGGACGAAGCGAAAACGCCGATTCCCAAAGCACAGCTCGAGTATAACAAAATCATTCCCGTGGAATAATGTCGTAGCGTAGGTGTTCCTATCCACCTGAAGCTTGTAAAAGGGACACGCACCGGCGCAGCGAGCTGTTAATGGATCATACACCTCTAAATAAAGGAAATCAAACGAAAAAGAGCAGATCACAAAGATGTGGAAAAAGATATTTTTTAGTCTTGCCGTTGTCATCTTAGTCATTATTATACTTGTCGTTGGTTTAGGAGACCGTATGTTTACCAAACAGGTATCAAAGGAAATTGAAACATTATTTGCGGACTCCGAAGACATCTCTGATACCGTGTTTACTTACGATCAGCTCAGCGAACTTCCCGAGCCCGTGCAACGGTATTTCAAGTACTCGTTACAGGATGGACAGCATTACATCAGTTATGCGCGACTGAAACATAACGGCACGTTTAGAACGAATGAAGACCAAAAGTGGATGCCTATTTCTGGTGAAGAATATTTTACCACTCAACGACCGGGCTTTGTATGGTATGCCACAGTAAAGCCGTTCCCCTCGGTCTGGATCGCTGCACGAGACATGTACTTCAATGGTCATGGGAATATGCTGATTAAAATATTTTCGACATTTACGATTGCGGACGCAAAAGGTTCCGAGATGGATTATTCAAGCCTAATCAGGTTCCTTTCAGAGGCACCGTGGTATCCCACTGCCTTGCTGCCAAGCGAATATTTACAGTGGGAGGAGATAGACTCGGAATCTGCAAGAGCAGTCATCTCGGATGGCGATATAACGGCATCGGCGATATTCTATTTCGACGGGAAAGGCGAGATTACCCGATTAGAGTGTGTCAGATACATGTCGGTTGATGATTCTTATTCCAAAGAGACTTTGATTGGGTATTATAGACAGTATAAAGAGATAGATAAGGTACGAATACCGCACGAAGTCGAAGTTGTATGGCACCTAAAGACCGGCGATTTTAGTTATGCGCGATTCCGGGTAACCGAGATTGAATTTAACAATCCTTCAGGATATTAGTGAGATTTATATCTTAGCTATATTTTTAGCACCCGTTCACCGACCTTTGAACTCCGGCTTCCGCTTCTCTAAAAAAGCTTTTAGCCCTTCTCGTGCATCCTCTGTTGCCAGTGCAGCTCCAAAGCATTCCGCTTCATACTCCAACGCATACTCTAAGTTCATTTCTATACCTCTATTCACTGCATACTTGAGTGTTCCGAGTGTAGCAGAACTTTTTGACAGCAATTTTTCGATTAGCTCGTCAACCTCAAGGTCAAGTTCATCTACGGGGACAACGGTATTCACGAGTGTTAACCGAAACGCTTCTGCTGCATCTATCTGCTCAGTGGTCATCAGCAGTTCCATCGCTTTTGTCTTCCCTATCAACCTCGGTAGTCGCTGAGTCCCACCACCACCGGGAATAATTGCCAGGTTTGTTTCCGGCAGGCCAAATATCGCAGTCTCTGAAGCAATTCTGAAATCACATGCCATTGCAAGTTCTAACCCCCCACCTAAACAGAACCCGTTTATCTTCGCTATTACTGGATTCTTTATCGTTTCTATGCGAGTTAGCACCCCCTGGACCCACCAGGACCACACGCGTGCTTCTTGAGGGGTTTTATCAAGTATCTCGTTTATGTCCGCTCCGGCACAGAAAGCCTTATCTCCCACTCCAGTTATCACGACCACACGCACCTCCGCATCAATCTCAATATCCTCTAATACCTCTCGCAACTCGGTTAATAAAGCGGTGTTCAATGCGTTCAACGATTTCGATCTGTTAAGCGTTATCGTTGCAACGTTGTCCTTCTTCTTATACAAGATGCATTTGTATTCCTTTTCTTCAGTCATTTTCATCATTAGCCCCGTCTATGGGAAGGGGTAGCGTTTTTGCCAACGATGTCACTAACTATCGTTGCCTCTGCTCCATCATTCATCCATCCATCTTCTGCTCAACGTTCACGTAACCGTTACGTATACTCATAAAATCCTCTCCCTGCCTTTCTCCCGGTCCGGCCAGCCCGCACCATCTGCACCATAAGAAGCGCTGGTTTGAATCGGTCTCCACCGGTCTCATTATACATCGTATTGAGCACCGCTGCCACAATGTCTATCCCGATTAAGTCCAAAAGCTGAAAAGGCCCTATAGGCCAGTTAAAACATAATCTTGCTATTTTATCTATATCCTCAACTGACGCAACCCCCTCTTCATGTATCCTCACCGCTTCGTTCATCACAAGGCAGATCATGCGACTCACCACGAACCCCGGTGAATCCTTGACCATAATCGGATCTTTCCCCAACGACTTTACGAACTCGTCCGTTCTCTGCACCGTGTCTTCAGAAGTCAACAATGATTTGATTATCTCTACACCCGGTATGAGCGGCGGCGGGTTCATGAAATGGGTTCCAATTACCATATCAGGTCGTTTTGTTACGGTAGCTAAAGTGATAATAGGAAATGTAGAGGTATTACTTGCGAGAATGGTATGCTCTGGACAGCTTCTATCCAACGCTCTGAATATCTCCTTTTTCAGCTCTAAATCCTCGTAAACCGCCTCTATTACAAAATCCGCCCCCTTTGCACACTCTTCCAGACTTGTTGT
This sequence comes from Methanosarcinales archaeon, assembly GCA_030621945.1. Lineage (GTDB taxonomy): Archaea > Halobacteriota > Syntropharchaeia > Alkanophagales > Methanospirareceae > JACGMN01. The sequence continues at coordinate 2,704 of JAUXGS010000175.1, forward strand.
CGCCTGTGCTCGTAATGCATTCAGAATGCTATCCGCCTCCTCTTGCTGCATCCGCCCTTTCTTAACGAGTCCCGAAAAGTTGCGTTTTATTTTTGCAATACCCCGCTCTAAAGATTCTTCACTCCGACCGACAACAGAGGTATCATAA
>JAUXGS010000060.1 GCA_030621945.1 Methanosarcinales archaeon
CGCTCGTCCGGTATCATCGAGAGATTCTCATAATAATAGTTCCGGGTGCTTTTGCTACGCCATACCCGTTCTCCATCTTGTTTCACCAGGCCTTCTTCCGCTAACTGCTCTATCACGTGCATCAAAACCTCAAAAGAGATATTCCTGAACGGATATGCGCGTTTGAGCAATGCATGGAGCTTATCTGCCGAAATCACTCCAACGTCCAGGAGCACCCCGCACAGTTGGTTCGCTAAGACGTCCAATGAGCCATCTTTCAGTCGAATATCCTCTATTTTACCGTCCCGTGCTCGTTTTGCAATCACTACCGATTCCGCAACGTCGTCCGGCGTAAGCGCAATGATCTTACCGTTCGAGGTTGCGTGAACAAAGTGCGATGCTCGACCCACGCGCTGCACTAATCTCTTAACTTCGCGTGGCGATGCGTATTGGATGACCATGTCAATCAAGCCGATGTCAATGCCAAGCTCCATCGAACTGGTGCAAATAAGGCCTTTTATAACGCCACTTTTCAGGTTATCCTCCGCTTCTATCCGCGTCTCCTTTGACAGCGAGCCGTGATGCACACCGATTAACCCGCGTTCATACCTATTCAAAAGCGAAGCAAGCATCTCCGCCGCTCGTCTCGTATTAACAAAAATTAAGCTCGACTTGTTCCCCTCCTCGTTCACCACCTCCCGTATGGTTCGTATATGCGCTAATACCTCCGGGTCAACGGCTAACCCGTGTGCGGCATAAACGTCTTTTTCCGTTCGTTTCGGATTCAAAACCTCTATCTCAACCGCTTTCGTGGACACTGTGTTCACTACCTGCATCGCCCTATAACCTGCAAAATACTTCGCGACATCTTCCGGATTGCCAACCGTTGCAGAGAGACAAATTCGTTGGAAATCGCCTGCGAGTCCCGCTATTCGCTCTAACGCAACTGCAAGCTGTGCACCGCGTTTAGAATTTGCTAATTCGTGCACTTCGTCTATTATCACGTGCCTCACTGATTTCAAATGCTCGCGCAATCGTGCACCCGGAATTATTGGCTGTATCGTTTCCGGAGTGGTGATAAGCATATCTGGCGGATCTACAGCCTGTCGCCGCCGTGCATACATGCTCGTGTCACCATGCCGCACCTCTATGGTAATGCCGAGTTGTTCACCCCAGCGCTCTAACCTCAACAGCATGTCACGGTTCAACGCACGTAACGGCGTTATATAAAGTGCGTAAAACCCTTTCTTCGCTCGCTTCTGCTGCTTCAAATCCAGTATCCTGTGCAGGATAGGTAAAACCGCTGCTTCGGTCTTACCTGAGCCCGTAGGTGCTATAAGCAGCACGTCCTCTCCCTCTAAAATTAGTGGGATGCTTAATTCCTGCGGTTTTGTGGGAACAGAAAAGGTATCTCCTAATACCCTCTGAATCTCCGCGTTGAACAAAGAGAATGTGTTCATGTCGTCTCTCCTCTCATCGCATCTAGTCGAAAAGGTTTACGCTAACTCTATCTAACTTCAAAGCAGAAAAAGTTTGAACATAAAACGAAATTGGTACAGCTCGCTCAAAGTGCAGTGCTCGAATGCTTGCTTGCTCCTAAAGCACTTTAATCTTGTTCTGAAGTAACCTGCTGCTCTGGCTCCGCGGCTGCCAAATACCATTTCTTCTTCCCGCGATCAAATTTCGCGCCGACGCTCTTCATGAACAACGCTGTCCGGTGTGGATCGATACCAAGTTCGTCAGCCAGTGCAACGGTTGATGCGCCGTCACGTTCGGTAATGAACCGTCGTGCTTTATACTCCATCTCTTCACGCGGTGAGATATACACGTCTAATTCATATTTCCATGCTATATCTACGAGCAGCTTGAGAATGAGAATGAATACAGGAACAAGAATGAAGTACGATGCCCAGTGCACGCTTACCAAACTGTTCCAAGCAAAGTGCATCAATACCGCGCCAATATAACCGTAAATGATCATACGTCGTTTCCCCTTAATCTTCGCCACGCCCACCATCAAACCGAAGAGCCCGGTGAACAGAATATGCCCCACCGCGATGGACCGCACTGCAACAAGTTCTAAGCCAAACTCCACGGAGAAGCTATATAAGAGATTCTCAACAATTTCAAAGCCTATTGCAACGGCAGCACCGTAAACAAGACCGTCCATAGGGCCTTCTAATTTGGGGTCCTTCCGCATTCGATAGACGTAAATCCCCTTACACGCTTCTTCAACGAGTGGTGCACTCAATAATCCCGCCCAGAAAAAGACAAAAGATTCAAGGAAAAACGATAAAAGAACCGCAGGTATCGCGCCCCAGCCTACCGCTTTCAAGATCTTACCCAGAGGTTCAGGCCCAAATACATCCTTCTGGTAAATATAGAGAAACCAGAGCACACTTACAATAACGCTGACGTAAATTATCTCAAGCATTGACTATACTAAGGGAATAGAAGTTATAAATTGCACGCTTTTGCTTCACCAATCGCAGTAATCTCATCACCATGAAGCTCATTTTTATCTCTTGGTTGGGATTATCGGAGTCCTTTTAGAAATGGTGATCGAGTATACAAAAGACGTGGAATTTTAAGATTTTTTTATACTCACGTAATTTGAAGCTTCTAAAAGATGGCAGCAACTAAGCTTTTAAAGCTTGATTGCAAATCTATACTTACAGTTTTAGGTAACGGTAAAATGACCATAGAAGTAGACGTAACAATAAAGCTGAAGCACGGAATTACGGATCCAGAAGGTGAGAACACAAAGAAAGCGTTGCACCTCCTTGGGTTTAACAATGTTCGTAGTGTAAAATCAATGAAAACGTTTCGAATCGCGTTAGAGCCAGAAACAGCAGGTGATGAAGAAGAAACGGTGAAGAACGAGGTAGAAGAGATGTGTCGAAAACTGCTTGCCAATCCGGTAATACATGATTATAATATACGGGTAGTGAAGAGCGAAAAAGAGTAAGTGAGCGAGTGGAAAAATCAAGTTTTAATACTACAAAATCAAAAGTAACGAGAGGAGAGAGATAGAGGGAAGGTTCAGTGAGATGGCAGAGATAAACCCCTGGGGTGTTACGGATATAAAGGATTATACAAGGCTCTTTGACGATTTTGGTATTTCCAGGTTCACGGATATGCTGAACCAGATAGAGACGCCGCACCTCTACATGCGAAGAGGCATAATCGTCGGACATCGTGGTTACGAGGACGTACTGCGAGCGATGATTGAGCGGAGCCCATTTGCAGTGATGAGTGGGTTCATGCCGTCCGGGAAAATCCATCTGGGCGGTAAGATGGTAATGGATGAGATCATCTGGCATCAGCGCATGGGCGGCGATGCATTTGCATGTATAGCGGATATGGAGTCGCATTCGGTCAGAGGCGTACCATGGAAGCAATGCAAGGACATAGGACTGAACGAATACATAGTTAGCCTCGTAGCGTTAGGTTTTGACATAGAAAAGGGGCACATATACTTTCAATCGGAGAATAAAAAGCTGCGTGACCTCGCTTTCGAACTTGGAACAGCAGTTAACTTCAGCGAAATCAGTGCAATCTACGGGTTCCAGGGCGATGTTAACATAGCGCACATGATCAGCGTATTAGTGCAGAACGCGGATATACTGCAGCCGCAACTGCACGAATATGATGGGCCAAAACCTGCCGTCATTCCTGTTGGCGTTGATCAAGACCCGCATATACGGTTAACGCGGGATATCGCATCGAGGATGAGGATGTTCCTGGTAGAAAAGCGATTGCATACAGACCAGAAGCCGTATATAAGCGTACGGGCGAAGAAGGCTGATAGCGGAGCATTGGAAGAGATAGCAAAGAGAATAGACGGTCAGAAAAAAGTGTATGAGATGCACATGGATCTGTTTGGAATTGAAGAAAGCGAGATTGATAGCGCTATGCGAAAGATCGAGGAAATAGTGCGGGATGTGGAGATAGAATACGGCGGATACGGCTTCTTCTTGCCCGCAGCCACGTATCACCGATTCGTACAGGGATTAACTGGCGGGAAAATGTCTTCAAGCGTCCCGGAAAGCTATATAGCGCTAACGGAACCGCCGGAAGAAGCAGCAGAGAAAGTGAAACGAGCAAAAACAGGCGGTAGAGTGACCGTAGAAGAGCAGAAGAGTCTCGGAGGCTCTCCGGAAGAATGCACGATTTATGAGCTTCTGATGGCTCATCTAATCGAAGACGACGCTCAAGTAAAAGAGATTTTTGAAGAATGCAAAAGCGGGAAAAGGCTTTGTAAAGCATGTAAGGCGCAGGCTGCGGAGCTTATGTTCTCCTTCTTAAAACGGCATCAAGAAGAACGAGAAAATGCGAAGGAAGTTTTGATGAATCACGAATTATATAAGCACTGGTTCCGCTAAACAATTCCTAAACTATCCCAAAAGCTCCTTTGCCGTCCTAACAGCTTCAACCGCGTCTTTGCCGTAGGCATCTGCACCGATTTCGTTGGAGAAGTCCGCACTGACTGCACCCCCGCCAACCAGTATCTTTACCTCCAGACCTGTCCTCCTGAAATACTCTATCACTTCTGCCATGTACTCACGTGTCGTCGTCAGTAAGGCGGACAGTGCGAGAATATCAGCTCCGGTTTCCTTAACGGCATCCGCATACTTTTCCTTATCTACGTCAGTCCCCAGATCAATGACCTCAAAACCCTCGGAAGAAAGCATTATCGTTACTATCTCCTTTCCTATGTCATGCACGTCACCCTTGACCGTACCGATAACGACTTTTCCTAACTTTTCTTTTGCACCCGCTCCTTCTCCTTCTTCCTTTTCTTGTAAGAGCGGTTTTAGAATATCCAGCGCTTTTTTTGCGTTCCAGCCGGAAACCATCAGTTCTGCATCAAAATATATGTCTCTGTATCCTTCCCCGATTTCCCTGAGTCCTCTTGTTATATCCTCAATGATTTCGTACGCATTCGTTCCGCTGTTCAGTCTCTCTTCGCAAAAAGCTTCTATTCTCTTTTTCGTTACGTCGAGCAGCGCGTCAACTATCGCACCTTCCATAGGATATTATAATGATACAAACAGCTTTAAGATTTTTACTTATCTAACCAATGAAGAATCATGAAGATCATATTCAAAGACTCAGGAAAAGAAGCTGAACTTGTTAAAGGTAAAACTATACTTTCTTATCTGCAGGAGTTGGGCATAGAGATAAATGCATCATGTGGCGGTGAAGGAAAGTGCGGCCAATGCTTGGTTGAAGTTGATAGCGCATCTGGAGCGCTCTCGGATAAGACCGATGCAGAACATAACTTTATACCTGAGGATAAGCACAGACTTGCCTGCCAGACAACAATTTTAAAAACAGACGAGGAGCACATTTACGTCCGAGTGCCAAGAAGATCCTACTGCATCTTAGAATCAGGCGAATTCTGGGAGATCCCTGTTGAGCCCTTTGCGCACAGAGATGGTGAAAGAGTCTTTTACGAGTCGGAAGATGCAGGAGAATATACCGGAGGATTAAACGGTGTCGCTCTTGACATAGGAACCACCACGCTTGCTATGTATTTGGTTGACCTTGAAACCGGAGCCGTGCTTTCGATCATCTCAAGAGAAAATCCGCAGACCAAATATGGAAATAATGTAATTTCACGGATAGAATTTGCGAGAAAAGGTCAGAAGATACTTGAACGAGAAATTAGAACCGCGATGAACGAAATGATCTCAGCTATGGTAGAGCCTGGTAAAGTCTTTGAGATTGTGGTCGTCGGCAATCCCGTGATGAGAGACCTGTTTTTTGGCTATTCCGTCGAGTCACTTGGCAAGAGCCCTTACGAACCCCTGAGTGTAAAGTCGGTACATAAAACGACGAAAGAACTCGGGCTTACGGCAGATCGGGCAGTGAAGGTTTACGGGCTTCCTCTGATAGGAAGTTTCGTCGGTGCAGATGCTTTAGCTGTCGTGTTGGCGACGGAACTGTACAAAAGCGAGAAGATAAGCATGGCGATAGACATCGGGACGAACACAGAGATCGTGCTTGGAAACAAAGATAAGTTGATTGCAACATCCTGTGCAGCGGGTCCCGCATTTGAGGGTTGCAGCATAGCGTATGGAATGGGTGGCGTAAGCGGTGCGATAAAAGAGGTGCGAATAGAAGAAGATGGAAACGTCAGGTATAAAACGGTCGGCGATGCACTCCCGGTAGGTGTTTGCGGCTCAGGGTTGATAGATACGCTGGCAGAGCTTCTGGATAAACA
>JAUXGS010000205.1 GCA_030621945.1 Methanosarcinales archaeon
GAACGATGATCAAGGTATGGTCTTTAAAGCGATCACAGAATTTGCCGGCAAGGCAGCTCTTACCCAATCCGCCGGTTCCGTGAAGCAGCAAACCGATCTTTTCGCTATCGCTTCGCAGGTACCGGAGTCCCAGTTGGATTTGCCTTCTTCTGCCGATAAAACCTCTTTTGAGCACTTTCACCTGACTGTTCTCTAAATAGGTGTACTGAAGTTCTCTCAATTTTGGTCGTTTTTTCAGGCCTCTTGCAACTAAAGGGACATGAAGGGGAGTGCCATCAGAGAGAAGACGTAACAGAGACCAATCGGTTGGATAATGGTTATAAAGCTCATAGCGAGTTCTGAGAACAGCATCAAGTATGTCTTCTCCACGGCTCAAATCGTAGTAGAGCGTTTTGGCTGCTAAACTTGCACCTACATCTGATACGGGCAGTCCCCAGCCGAGTACCGTAGAAACATGCCCGGAAACAAGAAGATGCGCGAACGACATCGCGGCCACATGTTCTGGAGCTTCTCCGGTTCGACAGCCGGAAAGGAATACCAGTCCTGGCAGGTTCAAACTGAGTTTTTTCCATAGCTGTGCCGGTTTCACCTGCACAGGCAAACCCTCGTCATCCTCCATCCAGAAAATAGGGGTGCCTTCTTTATCTATATCCGCATGACCGGTGATGTGGACGACATCGTATTCAGCAGTTTCAAGCATTTCGCCAAGTCCTTCCAGCGAGCCGGTATCTTCTACGTCTATCTCTACCGGTAAATTTTTGGTGACTTCAAAGATTGTATCCTCTTCTTTCTCAAATGCGAGAACGGGATATGTATCAATAGGTGAGCACGCCATGAATAAAATTTTTAAAGGACGATTCTCAGGTTCTGGCTGCCTTTGTATACCACGGTCCGAAACTCGCCGTATAAGATGTATCCGTGAAGGAGCGAGGAAATCCGTGTGGTAGAGTAGTTCAAAGGGTAAGTTGGATGCAGGTCCCTCTGCTTTCAATATCAATTGGAGCGTTTCACCATAATCTTCAGCTTCTTTAAGGGCTCTTAGCAATGTCTGTCTGTCGCCGTTTAGAACAGTGAAACGCTTCTCGCCTATTTGCTGTGATAAATCCTGCGATTTATTCCACTTAAAATCGCTGGTCTGGTCTTCCAGTTGGTGTATCTCGTCCAAATTGACAGGGCTTGTATCTTGAGTGCCATCTGGCAATGTCCTGGTAAGGGATAGCTCTTCTTTATCCGTTGTGTATTGGAATTCTGCCTGGTAAGTTATGGGCATGATAATACTCCACTATATTAGCATATAGGACTTTCGCAGCATATACTTCGTTTAGAGTCTACAACCGTAAAGGCTTTTTCGTGTAACCCTTCCTCTTTGAGGAAAAAGGCAACGAGGATAGATGTGTCAAGGGCAAGCGGTTCAAGTCCCGTTCTCCTTGTAGCCCGCCCTAAAGACCTCAAGGGGGCTCTTCAAAAGTTTTGGTGTTCTACCTGTCTGCTGTTTTACAAACTCAAGAACCTCAGTCGCACTGCGGGGCTTTTCCGTGTAAGGCGCAAGAGCACGGCTTAAAAAATCTTCTACGCTCATTCCTTCTCGCTCTGCGAGAGTGAAGAGTCGTTCTGCGAGTCCTTTCCTCAACACTAAAGTAGTGTGCGTGTCCCCCATTTAACCTCTTATTACTCGGCATTCTATAAAAGACTATTGTACAAAAATGCACATTATCTCCACCACCACATTTCCATCATCCTTTGAAAACGTTGTATTTGCATTGCACGCCTACCCTTTCCATCCTCACCCAACTCACCCCTTCATCATCCTCCGTCACCGTCCACACATATCCCTTATAATGTCATTCACATCCTCTAAATGCGTAATAAGAAATATCTGCCGCTTTACAGCACCATGTAACTCATCCGATTAAAATCCCCTCCTTCTCCTAATGTAATTCCCATTACCGCATATATTTCCGTGCGAATGTTACAATGAATGTAGCCCACATGAAAGTTCCGAAAATAGCTTCGAAGCTTGCCAAGCCTTGATAAAGTCCTGGTGCCGGAGTATAACCACCATATCCTGGGGTAGCTGCTGTTACTATGCTGAAGTATAGGCATTCCCAAAAAGAATCTGCTGCTACTACGCCATGTCCAAGCCAATATACAAATGCGAGGACAAAAACGGTTACGAGCCAGGTTGTTATAACCCGCCAGGGATGAACGCCATAGCCAAAGATATATTGGACTGGAAGTTCTAAAAATCCTCGATAAATACGTCTTTCCTTCTCA
>JAUXGS010000197.1 GCA_030621945.1 Methanosarcinales archaeon
CTTTCTTTGTGAAAGAAAGTTTGATGTTTGGCCCCTTTTGTTGGTTGGGAGGGTTGATAAGGGGGGACTGGCCCCTTATTGATAGAGTTCTTTCCTTCTCGCCTCCAGCATCTCTATGTTACGTCCAAGGTATTCGGCAGCGGTTATCACTTTTACATCGTTCTCCGCTGCGCATTCGTACACCTCCGGTATCCGCTCCTTATACTTCAGGTCACGCATGAAATGATGCTCGACTAAAATGCTCTTTACTGAAGTCTCCTTTATTATCCGGTTTATATTCTCGATTGAGAATGCCAAACTCTTCCGGGAATACCGGAAGCCAAGCATGTACGTCATCGGCCCGTCTAATATCAAGAGGTCCGGATTTTCGTTAAGGATAAATTCTGCCTGATCCGCTACAGCCGGACCTTCAACATCGCTTGTAAACACCATCTTCTCACCGCCGCATGCGATGCTTACCTCTACCACGTAGCCCAGCTTGGGGTTCGTGCCGTGATAAACAGGCGGTGAGAATTTTATTGTAGTGGACCCATGCTCAAATTCATTCCCATCTGCGAAATCTATGGATTTTGGTAGTTCGTCAAGCTTATCCAGGAAATAAGATGCACGCCCCGCTTGACTCTTGTTTATCTTCTCCTTCGGATGCTTTATGTACACGATCTTGCCTTCGTATAGCTCTGGCTCCTCAGGGTCATGGTGGTCGTAGTGGTAATGCGTAACGATAAGGACATCACTTCGAGCTGCATGTTCCTTTACATCCGCCCATCGCTCGTTCATCCTTTGCTCCTCTATCGGATGGGGCGGCAAATTATATCTACGTGGCGCTAACGATACGCCGGGATCTATTAACACTGTGATGTCATCGGTCTCTACAAACGTCGCCATAGACCGCACGCCGAAGCTATCAAACGCCAGGGGCTTTACGTTGAGCATTTCGCTTTTCACCATAAATAGAGTAGTTTTCGATATTTATAATTTTTTCATAAATTTTGCGATGCGGGATTACGATGAGACGTGAAAAGTCTTCGAGTTGCTGTGGGCAGCAGTTGTCTCATTCATTGGGCTGCACAAAAAACTTATTTGACTTCCTTCGTTCCTTACCTCCCAGCAAACCCTTTAAAATTCTCCCCGGCGTAATACCAGGCTAATATAACTTCAAATCAAGTTGTAGCTTTCGATAGTTTTAAAAACACCTAAACTTTAATGATAAATATGAACAAGAACATTATCCTGATTGGACTGATCTTAGGAATCATTTTAACCGCTGGTTGTGTTGAGCAACCAGTACCGCTTCCTCCCGAAGAAGAACTTTCCACATTACAAACAGAATCCATTGATTTATCCGGTGTTCAGCCAGATAGGGAGATAAGCTTCATCGAACACTATTCATTAGATGCTCTGAATGTCACGTTACAGACGTCGCAATATGGCTTGCCATTGCAAACCGACGAAATATACAATTTCAACGATTTCAGTACCAAAATTACGTTAACTGAGGATGCTTCACAACTGTTGGAAACGAACGGTTTTGTCGTTATCAGCAATCCGCTCAACCCGCAAGAGGAGGATATTACAGAGCCTTATAAAACGCTGAAGGAGCGCGATATACCTATATTTATCACCTCTGATTCGCTCTTGCATCTGTACCATATCCAATTTGATGAAACGCTCAGACAAATTGAGGAACGCGAATTTTACGATACAATCTGGGAAATCAGTCTGGAGCTGCTGAACGATTCAATAGAAGATTATAACAGTTATAGTGGCGATGTAAAAGAAGCATCGAGAAGGAATGCCGCTTATTTCGCGGTTGGATTGAGTTTGTTACAGCCAAAGGAGGAACAGGTCTGTCAAAGTCAATACGAATGGGAATGCACTGACGCGTATTTCGAACCGGAGGATTTGGAAAAGTATAAGTTTGAGGTTCCTGATTTTGTTAAATCGGACGTTGAGAAGGAACTGGCGTTGATAGAAGAACATGCAGGCTTTGCCGAATCCCCTATCTTCAGATACAGTGAGGATTACTCACAATACGTGCCACGAGGTCATTATACGCGCAGCGAAAAGCTGAAGAACTATTTTAAGGCTTTTATGTGGTACGGGCGGATGAGCTTTTTGCTGAAAGGCGGTCCTGAAGGTTTAGTTTCCGCTGAAGACGCCAAAATACAGACCATGGGCGCGGCACTCATAACCTCTGAATTTACTGAAAGTCAAGAACTGCAAGACAGGTGGGACAGAATCTATTCCGTAACCGCGTTCTACGTCGGTCTTTCAGATGATTTAGGGGCGTATGAGTACAGAGAAGCGATGAATTCTGTGTTTACGGGAACGTTCGAGCCGACTGCGTTAACCGAAGAGAGTGTGGGGGATTTAAAGGTGAAATTGGCTGAGTATAGATCGCCAC
>JAUXGS010000035.1 GCA_030621945.1 Methanosarcinales archaeon
TCACAGGAATACGTAATTGGATACTTCCCCTTTTTTATAACGCCCTTGTCATAAAGCTTCTTGAACTGCCATTCGATGAACTTGTTGTACATCGGCTCGGTGGTATTGAACTTTCTCTGCCAATCTATGGAATACCCCATCCTCTTAAAGTCCTCTGAAATTCGTTCGGCGAAGAAATCCGCAACAATTTCCGGCTTATCAAACGTCTTGACAATTTCTTCAACCCGCGCTGCATCCTCGTAAATCGAGACATAATCCTTATATCGTTCTACAACCGCTTCTTCTCCTTTCGCAATGCTGTCTGCGATCGCTAAAATCGGCGTGCCCGTAACATGAAACGCCATTGGAAAGAGGACATTATAGCCTTGCAATCGCTTAAATCGCGCAATTATATCCGCTATGGTGTACGTTCTTCCATGGCCTATGTGTAGCGGCCCCGAGGTGTACGGATAAGGGGCTGTCAAAAAGAACTTCTCCTTCTGTTCGATTTTAGCATCAAATATCTTCTCTTCTTCCCAGCTACGCTGCCATTTCTCTTCTATTTCCTTGAACTTGAGGTTCTGCGCCGCTGAATTCATTTTAGCTTGTTCCTATCCACGTTCTCTTTTGCTGATCCGTGATATGTATGTTATTGTTGTAAGGTGTACAATTAAAAAGGTGCGTGGTTTTTGCCGTTTCACCTCAGTTCCAAGTATCGACGCCCGTCCAAAAACCGAGCTCATAGATCGAATGTGACATCAATTTTCTTGCCGGCAATTCCTTCCAACGCCTCTACCAAAAGCTGCTCCTTCTCTCTCAGCTCCTCTTCCAACGAAACTATGTGTCTTTTTGATCGTGTTATTCCTTCTTGTAATTGCGTGAGTTGCCCCTTCGCCGAAACAACGGATTGCTCGATCTCCTCTTTATCTTTGAGTATCTTCATATCCAAAAGCTTGCCTTTGATCTCTGCAATTCGTGCTTGCAACCGCTCACGTTTCCCCTTTATCGAGGATAGATCAGCATTTAACAGATTGTCTATCCATTTCAGTGTTGTGTCTCGCTTTCGATCCTTGAGGACAGAGGGGTCTCCTTCTATGACATTCCTTATAGCGCGGAGAAATCCGTTAATATCTTCATCGAGCGCTTGAATTGGCGATGATAAGATTGAAGCTATAGCTCTTCTCTCTTCTGGAGTAAGGGTATGCCGCCCAGTCTCATCCTGCTTCTTCAAGAGCTTGAGCGCTTTGTTAAGTGGCGAGAACAATTTGCGAACGTTCGATTCAAGCGCGTTTAAATCCTCTTCTAACGAAACCAAATCGTTTTCAAGTGCGTTGAACCGCATCCATTCTTCCTCTTCTTTTATCTTGTTTAATTTGCCCTCTTCTGCTTCGATTCGCCTTTCGAGTGCAGAACATTCTTCTTCTTGATCAACAACGTTCTCTTTCTCCTTTTCTATCCCGGATTTCAGTTTCGTTATATCTTGCACTATTACAGGCACTTCTTCTAAATGTGCAATCTGTTTCTCTTTCCCCTTTATGGGTGTGATGAGCTGGTTAAGAAGGTCTCGCAATCGCGTGAGATCCGAGATAACTTTCTCAATCTCATCGGGGAAGAGTGACCGAACACAGTAGATGTTCCTCTGTGATTTGCCGAAAGGAAATTCCAGGTTGGATGTCGTTGCGCTATAAAAAGATAAAACCGTTTTATAATCGGTCTGGGTTGGAATCACAATTTTTTTGGTCATCGAATAAAGATCTTTTACCATTTTTTTTCGACTTACCAATCCTATTTTTGAGATAGTATCTGGCACTTCCTCATTTGGGGCAGCGTCCTGAAACTCGTAGATGTTTTGCTTAAGTTGCTCACGTATGGCTCTTATCCCCTCGTATAACTGACTGGCATTTGTATCCAGACCACGAAATAGCGATTTCGATACCATCTCCAACCACGTATCTATTTCATCTATGGAGACGGCAGACGGTATTTCCTCTTCCTCCTTGCCCAGTATTCTATTTAACCACTTCACATATTTAAGTAGGTGATAGTCTGTTTTTATAGTTTTGCTTCGGTGCACGTACACCATTAGACCGGGTGCTCATTTTGGAGATAGTGAATGTGAACGAGCAAGAATGATAATTGGAACTTCACTTATGATCTTCTACGAAGGTTAATATTATATAGTATATAAGGTATATTTTAATTTTGACCCTTAGAGAAGGGAGTGTAGAGATGGTGGAGAAATTCAATGAAAAGGCAAATGCATTAGCTCATGAATATTGGCGATTGCAAGAAATAACCGCCGAAGGGGCTGGTGGAAATAGGCTGGAAGAGATAGAGAAGCTATTGGAGAAGGGGATTGGGGGAAAGCTAAAGGACCAATTAGAGGTAGAAGCGAAGCGGCTACGAAAAGAGGTGGACGACATAAGCGGTGCCTTTATGAAGTTAGAGGAAATTGAAAAAGAAATATTGGAGATGACAGCGGAATTAGCCCCAAATTTAGACCTCTTTGAAGATGACTTCTTCCCTTACGATAGCGAACACGAGCCGATTTCTGAAGAGTTTTTCTCCGCTCTTACAAACCTCTTTTTTGGCGCTCCATCTCCAAGTATTCAGTTCAAAGTAGCTACGTTCTCTAAAGAAGGAATAAAGGTCAATTTAGCATACGAGCGGTCATCTTTGGAAGTTCTGGGATACGTAATAATGATGATTCAGGAGACTGCGAAGCAGATGCTCGGCATGGAGAATACCATAGATAAGTGTTGTGAGCTGCTCAAGCAAAACGAATACGCTTTTATTGCGTTAAAGACACTGCTCAAAGAAGGAAGGAGACTGGGAATGAAGGAGATAAAAGAGATTTCTCACAGGGAAGATAAGGAGTATAAGGAGCTGGTGAGAGATATTTATGATAAAGAGCTGGTTAATGGTATAGCGTATTTAGTGGGCGATGGATGGGAATATAGCTTGGTGAAGGAATATGATGATAAATACGAAGCGACGGACTTTGGTGAAATGGTATGGAGAATCTGTAATGCCAAAACAAGCGAAGATGGAGGGAAGATGAAAAGGGTCGGTATTTCAAATTCGAGCTTGAACATTCATAAGATATTAAAGTTTTTTAAAAAGTGAAGTCCTTACTTAAAAAGAGAAGAGAAGAGATGTGGTGGAAGAAGAAAGGGAAAGTGGAGAAGGAAAAAGTAGTTGCTTACTTGAGGTCAAAAGTGTTCCCGTGGAATTTCATCTTTGAAGACATTGCGGAAGATGCCGTAGAACACTTTGTTCCGTATGCAATCCAGATGTGTGAAGCGAAGGGAATAGAGAAGGGTTCGATAAGTGTCGAGGCGGTAAAAGCGGTGATTACGCGGGAGGTTCGAGAAGCCGTGGACGATTACCTGTTTGACCCTGAGGATAAAGAGATGATACGGATGCACGGTAAGTTTGCAGCCATCTATCCGTTCGCGTTCTCGCAGTGTTTAGCATATGTTATTTTATACCGACTTGGTCTCAAGCTGGAAGACGTCGTGGATATAAAGGCGATTAGTGACTTATTGGGACAGGATGTAATGGAGATTAGAAAGAGCGAAATCTATATCAGAGACTTCATATCGAGAGACAGGGGTAAGGCGATGAAGATGTTTGCTAAATCTATCCTGGATAAAAAAGTTATAACGGCAGGGGGCGATTGTATAGGTAGCGTGAAGGATATTACTTTTGCTGACGAAACAGGGAAGGTGGAAGAATTAGTAGTAAATCACAACAGAGGCACTGGTTTGAAAAAAAGCCGGGTATCTATGGGTGACGTGCGTTTAAATATGTATAGTAAGAACATCGTTTTAAAATCTTCAAATTACCATAAATAAATGTAAATTCATTAGAGAAGGATAAGCAGAAAGTAAAAATGAAGGTAAAAATATATGCCAAACCGAAAGTTTTATATACTCTCGCTTACTGTTGGAGAAGTATAGCACGAGAGTTGTTGGCATTAATGGGTGGTAAAGAAGAAAGGGGGGGAATAAAATGCGGGTATTCGTGATAGGTTATGGACAGGCCGGGGGGAGAGTTGCAGATGCATTCGTAGAGCTTGCTAAGAAGACAGGGCAGAATTTCGTGATTCGTGCATTGGCCATCAATACAGCACGGTCTGATTTGATGGGGATAAAGAATATACCCATGGATGATAGAGTGCTTGTAGGAGAGTCACTCACGAAAGGGCATGGAATCGGTGCGGATAATGAATTAGGCGCGCAGGTTGCTACCGATGAGGTTTATACGATACAGAGCGAGATAGATAAACGAGGAACACATCAGGTCGATGCTTTTCTGATAGTAGCGGGTTTAGGAGGCGGGACCGGGTCTGGCGGTGCGCCCGTTTTAGCAAGAAGATTGAAGAAGCTATACGAGGAACCGGTTTACGGGCTTGGGATATTACCATCGAAAGATGAGGGGAGCCTGTATTCTTTAAATGCCGCAAGAAGCCTGGTGACGTTTGTGAATGAAGTAGACAATCTTTTCCTTTTTGATAATGATGCGTGGAAGAAGGGCGGGGAGAGCGTAAAGGAAGCATTTGAGGACATAAATGAAGAAATTGTGAGGCGATTCGGGATTTTGTTCGGTGCAGGAGAAGCGAATGAAGTGGGACAGATGGTCGTAGATGCGGCAGAGGTGATGAACACACTGAAAGGAGGCGGGATATCGACGATTGGATATGCATCGGAAGAAATACAGAGTGAAGGATTGTTTAAGAAGTTCCTTGGTAAAAAGAAGGCCATGGAGAATCTGGATACGGTTACAAGGATTACCTCTTTGGTGCGGAGAGCAGTAGCAGGTAGATTAACGATACCATGCGATGTTTCAACTGCGGAGAAGGCGTTGATAATTGCAGCAGGACCACCGAAGGAGTTAAGCAGGAAGGGTATAGAGAAGTCAAAGATGCGAGTCGAAGATATGATAAGAGGAAAAGAAGTAAGGGGCGGAGATTATCCACTGGTAAAGGGGCAGCATGTATCGACGATCGTTCTGTTTTCAGGCGTGTCTGATATCCCGCGGATAAAAGAGTTACAAGAGATTGGTACCGAAGCACAAGAGCAGATAAAAGAAGTATCAAGCGAGAAAGAGAAAGAGTACAAAGAGCTCTTGGATACAAACGAGAACATAAAGCCTTTGTTCTGAGGTATGCGAGAAAAGAAAGGTGATACCATTGAAAAATAACTCCCGGCATATATTGACCTTACTTGTCATAGGTACGTTTTGTTTGATGCCGCTAAGCATGAGCGTATGCGTTGCAGAAGAGTCGACCTCGTTGTCAACAACTCCTTTTGCGAATGTGGAGATAAAGGATCTGCGTTATGACGAGGTATATGGAACGGGAATGGTAGAAGGCGGCAGTGAAGTTTCCATAAAGGTTGTCTTAACGAACATTAGCAAGGAATTAGATGAATCAACGTTTAGTTTTCAGTCAAAATTGGTGGGGGCAATAGGAAGTATAAGTGGGGAAGGCCTGGAAGAGAAAGCGCTCCAAAGTGGCAGTTCTTACACTCTAAACCATAAAAAAGTTGTAGATGAAGTTGTCATAATTTGGTCGGGAGAGGCACAGGAGGTGGGGAAGCGAGCGGCATTTACGTTGCTAAACGTGACACAAGAGACGACAGAGGGTGAGTATTCGGTGGTAGATATAAAGATAGATGTAACCTCTCAGACAATAGAAGATGCGATCATCGCAGTGAACAAAGCAAAAGAGGAGATAGAAAAAGCGACTTTTGCAATTGCTGACGCTGAAGAAGCTGGCCTTAACGTAGCTGACGCGAAGAGGAGCCTTGAATTGGCTAATGAACATCTGAACAATTCTCAGCAGTCATACAATAACGAACAGCCTGAGGAAGCATTAGTAGAGGCTGAGAAGGCGTTGGATTCTGCGAAAGAGGCAGAAGCTAAAGCAGGGTCAGCAGTTGGAGGCAGAACGCTCAGGAATTATGCTACTATCGCCGTTGTGGTCGTGATTGCAATTGTAGCATTTGTATTGTTACTTCAACAAAGGCAAAGGAAGCGGGGAGTCTATTAAGTAAACCTCTTGGACTTCGAAATTTAGATAAAAATACCTCTGAATGGATGCAAAGAAAAAAGTATCACCCCGATGCATACTTAGAGCGTAAGAGAAATGTTATAAGAGGGTTAAAAGCGAGAACGAAGATACTTGAGGTGATGGGCAGGGCGAACGCACTCACCATAAAAGAAGTCTCGAGCTTAGCCGTTTTGAGTTATTCCACTTCACGTCATCACTTACGTTTGTTGGAGGACGAACAGATAGTGAAGCGGAAGGGAAAGAGACCTTATAAATGGAAAATAACGGGAAAAGGTCAGAAACGTCTGAATCAATTAAGTTAAACCAAAATTTATATACGCGGAGGAGGGATAAGTAAACTAAGCAAGCACTGATGTCGGGATAGCCAAGAGGTCTAAGGCGGTAGGTTGCTAACCTACTTCCCCTTATGGGGAGCGAGGGTTCGAATCCCTCTCCCGGCGCTTATGCCAAGCCCCATCTTGTTCCTATATGAGGAACTATTACAGCGAGGAATAATGAAATCGCCCATCCCGGTGAATCATATTCTTCTTGTCCTGGATGAAACTGACCTTCTCGCAGATGAGCGGGGAATGGAAAAGCTCAAGCACTTCATACGGTGGTGCCATGCACTGAACATAGAGATTATAAGTGTTTACATTAGCGTTATCCACGAGGGGGTGGATAGACGCTTATTGGAAGACGCATATTCCCACCTCGAAGAAGAGCTAACAAAGACGTTGAGCAAAGAAAATGTTTCCTTAATTATATATGGCGGCGAATCAGAACGCGAACCAGCGTATACAAAGTTCGTAGAAGATACGGGTGCTAACAAAAGGAGAATAACGGTTTCATTAGGGTTTGGTGGTAGAAGCGAGCTGACAGAGGCGGTAAAAGAGATAGTAAAGAAGGTGAAGACAGGGGAGATAGAGCCTGAAGAGATTGATGAGAAGGTGATAGAATCGGAGTTGCTCTTCAAATCGGAGCCAGACCTCGTCATCAGGTCTGGTGCCACACGATTAATGGACTTTTTGATATGGCAATCGGTGTATACCGAGTTTTACTTTACCGATATGAATTGGGCAAAATTCAGGAAGATAGACCTCTTGAGGGCGGTTAGAGATTTCAAAATGCGTGAGCGACGATTTGGAGGTTAAGAAATCACAGGTCGAAGAAGTTTATCTTCCTCATCCACGTGCTCACCGCACGCCGTGCCTGTTCCGGATTTGCAAAATTCTTTTCGATCTCTGCATCTTTAGGCGTTCCTATGAACGGGTTTACTGCTCTCTTCTCCACATCGGCGACCCAGATCATTACTCCGCCAACCTCATGCTCCCTGACAAACGAGATAAAAGGAGCAGGCGTTTTCTCTGTTGGAACCACGATTACCGTTTCCTCCGTTTCGGTTTTTTCTAATGTTGCATGATGCTCCTCTCTGAACTGCGGCACGAACTTTATGGAGGAAAATATGAAGAGGTGTAGGTCTCTGTGAGTGGTTTTGTCTTTTTTCACAGCTATCAGCTCACAATGCTCATTTTCACACACGCTTGTCTCGTCTTTTACCTCGTAGTTACACCGTTCCAGGAAATCCGTTATTAGGTCCTTCAACGCACTTAACGGGCTTCTTATCTTCGCCCAGCGTAAAAACGCTTCCTCCAATTCTTCAGCCAGGTAGCCATGTGTCGGCAAACAGTAAAATACCTCGCCTTGATAATTTATCCGCGTGTGCATATCAGGCGAGAAGACAGATATTTTCTCGGTGCTCGTTGTTATGCTTTTGAAGATCAACGCTTCTAAATTACCCCTTAATTCTTTTTCTAACTCTTCTTTTTCCGCATCGCTGAGTGAGTTTACGCACTCCCGTATCTTCACAGAGAGTTCGCCTTCTGAGAGTACCTTATGCTTCTGGCAATATGCGGAGAGGCGTTCAAATATCTGTAATAACGGTTCTTGTTTCATTGTTCTGAGATATGCAACGGGTTTTATTCACCGTGTAGTTCAAAAATACAAAAGCAGGTAATTAAATTTTAACTACCTCTCGTTATCCAAAAAAGATAAAAATTTGAGGTAATAGGTTTCA
>JAUXGS010000101.1 GCA_030621945.1 Methanosarcinales archaeon
AGTTTGCAGTGCTCAGCCACCAAGCTATAACCCATATCCAGGATCGTATCCAGGATCGTATCCAGGACCATATCCAGGACCATATCCAGGACCATATCCAGGACCATATCCAGGACCATATCCAACAGCACAACCGTATCCAACAGCACAACCGACTGGGCATCCTACAACGCTACCAAGTTATTTAGATCCCGGTAAACCTTCAACTACGCCAGCGACCACCGCTCCAACTTCATCTGCACCTACTTTTACGGGAACAAAAAAGATATCCACACCGGAGTCGGCAATAGTATCAGGTGGATATTCCAGCACCTATACTAGTGGGCAAGGAAAATCGATAGCAGCAATGATGTCGGGTCCACATATTTGGATTAGTTCCCCCTGGGGATGGGTTGACAACGTTCCTGTAACTGTGAGCTATAGAGCATGGGTAAGATGCCTCCTGCGTAACGATCAAACGCAAACTATTTGGGCATGGGAAAGATATCCAACTGGTTGGGAAGTATGGCAAAACTGGGGAACTCACTGGCCTGGAGACCATCTTTGGTGGTTCGGTGGTGATACACGGGGATGGCATACTATTGCACTCTGGGGAAGCGGATCAGGCTGGAGTAATGTAATATACGTCTGGGTCTGGTAGCGATCTTTGGACTATCAACGCGGATATGCGCCAATATAACTTCTTACGGTGTAGATGTTAGATCTACACTGCTCTATTTTTTATGAACATCGAAATTATATTAAATGTAATGACAAAGTAAGAAGGAGTGCTTTTTAGCGATGATAAAAACGGAGAACCTTACCAAGGAATATGCTGGAAAGAAAGCAGTAAACCGCTTGAATCTAGAAATACAAAAAGGTGAAACCTTCGGTTTTCTCGGTCCAAATGGCGCTGGCAAGAGCACGACGATACTGATGCTCGTAGGAATAATTGAACCCACTGAAGGGTCGTGTTTTATAAGCGACATTGAAGTGGCGAGAAATCCACTTAAAATAAAAAGTATCATAGGCTATCTACCGGAGGATGTGGGGTTTTATAGAAACATGACGGCAGAGCAAAATCTCGATTATTTTGCTCGTTTTTACAAGATGGGCGAAAAAGAGAGGGAGACGAGGATCAAAGAACTTCTTAAACTTGTGTACCTTGACGGCGTCAGTAATAAAGTGGGTTGCTACTCAAGGGGAATGATGCAGCGATTAGGGCTCGCATAGGCATTGCTCAATGACCCGGAGGTGCTTTTTTTAGACGAACCGACCGCCAATCTCGATCCAGAAGGTGTATTCCAGTACCGTGAGCTGATAAAGCAGTTATCGAATGAAGGGAAGACGATTTTTGTCTCATCACACATCTTATCAGAGGTAAGCAAGGTATGTAAGACGATTGGCATAATTGTAAAAGGAAAGTTGATGGCTAAGGGAACATTAGAAGAAATAAAGAACGACATTAGTCGATTTGGGTCTGGTACTAGCGGTATCAACCTGAAAATTATTGTGGAGACACTCGAGCCAATGACAGCAATAATTGCGCATGACGATTTGGTAAATATAGAGTACGATGGGAACAGGGCAATTATTATGGCTCAATCCGACATACGGGAATATATATCCATTTATCTTTTTGAAAGAGGAATAAGGATAAAAGAACTAAGGCTGGAGGAACCTACGCTCGAGGACTTATTTTTATCTGTTTACAGAAATAGAACTAAGGGGTGAATAACTAAGATGGAAGTAGAGGGTTTATTAACAATAGCAAAAAAAGAGTTTATTGATCATTTAACAAGTAGGCGATTTATTATTCTTCTGGCGCTGTTCCTTATCATCTCTGCGGTTTCTATGCATCAGGGCATAGGGGATTATAACGATGCTCTAGAGATGTACAAAGGGATTACATCGCAGATAAAGGAAGGTGGAGGCTTAGAACAAGAGAGTATACCAGATAAGCCAACAATACTAATGATATATCAAGAGATGGCATCTCATATGGCGATACTCGGTACGATCCTTGCAATTGCTTTAGGCTTTGATCTAATAACAAGGGAAAAAGAGAGCCGATCGCTAAAGTCGTTGCTCACACATCCGATATTTCGGGATGAGATAATCAACGGTAAGGCAATTGGTGGGCTTTTAGCGCTTACGGCCACAATAGGCTTTGCGCTTCTTATATCATTTGCCGTACTTCTTTTGTTTAGCATCGTACCAGACATCGGTCAGTTCTGGAGGATAGTTATCTTTGGAGTTGCTTCTGTCTTGTTTCTTCTCACTTACTTCTCCATAGCACTTATGACGTCTACGATTTCTGAAAATAGTGGTACATCACTCATTTATGCTCTTATTATCTTCATTGTACTCTCGTTCTTCGTACCGATGGTAGGGGGATTAATAGCTGAGGGTATGGTAGGGGCGCCACCTGAGCCACCCGTAATTAGGAGTGCCCTTGAAAACAAGCCCGTAGAAATGCCATTGAATGCTGAGGAATGGCAGAGGTATGAAGAGGAATCAAGAGTTTACTGGACAAAACTAAACGGGATATACGATGTAATCTATGCTATCGTGCCGGCAGCCAATTATCGTGCGGTTACAACGGAGGTACTCAACAGTAATAGCAATGAACTCAACGGAGGAGATGATGTACTCGAAAGAATATGGAAGAACATTTTAACACTCATAATTTTTCCGATTATATTTTTCGTTATAGCATACATAAAATTCATGAGGATGGATATACGCTGAAAAATGCAAACAGCTAAATGGAAAAAATGAACGCAAAAACGAGGAAATTGGTGGTAATACTTATCCTCGCTTCTTTTTTTCTCACGCTCTTTTTCCTTGCCCCAACAGCAGCTCAAACAGGTAGTATAGAGAAGAGAATAGGGATAAGATGCGATTTCCCTGGTCAGATGATAGAAGCGGGCGATACTGCCGTTTTTGAACTTATGCTTGTAAACCATGGTAAAACCGCCACTTACAACCTGAGATACTGGACATATGGAGAAGCGAAGCGGTGGGATATAATGTTTATGGACGGCGAGAAGGAAGTGTACAAGGTATTGCTCTCGGAAGGCGGTAGTAAGACTGTAACACTTGCTGTGGATACAACAGGGGATGAAAATGTAGGCGAATATCCAATACATGTTGATATTGGTGACGGGCATAGCACGCTTTATGTGAAGATAACGAAGATGCACAAAGGGGAGAAAGGCACGCTTGAGCTTACTGTTGTTGATAAGGAAGGGGAAAAGGTTAAGGGTGCTACGGTAAGCGTACATAAAGAAGCCGGCGGTGCACTGGTAGACCAGATGATGACGACCGCAGCGGGGGAGGTCCGTATAGCATTGCCAAAGGGCACTTACAAAGTCATGATAGAAAAGGCGGGCTACAAAAGTGAGGAGAAAAAGGACGTTAAAATAAGAATCGGGAGGACAACCGACCTCGGCATCATACCGTTAGAAAAAGAGCTGTTCTTTGTTGAAGTCGCGGTAAAGTCGCCATCAAAGACTGTTATGATCGGGAAGAATCCCATATACGAGATTGAGCTAAAAAATATCGGCAAATGTGACGATACGTATAGATTAAACCTTCAAGGACTGCCAGATAAGTGGTACTCAAGATATAAAGAGGGTGCTACTGGAACAGATGAGATATCCGAGCTATTTATAAAATCTGGCGAGGTGAAAACGCTGTATCTGGAGTTCGTGCCCCCATATGACGTTGAAATTGGAGTGCATAACTTTACAAGCATCATTGAATCGTCTACGAGGTCGTATGAACAAAATCTGACGTTAAAGTTGCGAGGGAGCTATGGCCTCCATCTGTATTCTAGCAGATATAAATATGAAGTATATAAAGGGGATACCGTATCGTTTGATGTCAACGTCTTAAATGCGGGCCAAGGTGGCTCACTCACAAACATCAGCCTGGAAATCCGTGCTCCTGAGGGCTGGAGTGGAGACATAGAGCCCGAATACGTAGCAAGTCTCAGGCCAGGTGACCGAAGAACATTTAACATAAAGCTTTTACCTCCGGGGGATATCGTTGCGAGCGAATATAAAGTGAACGTGAAGGTAACTAGTGACCAGATAGTAAAAGAGGATGATTTTAGGATAGTAGTAAAAGAGCGGTCTAACATCTTGCTGTACGGGGTAGCTCTACTCGCTGCTGTTATTATGGGCCTGTGGTACATGTTTAGAAAGTATGGGCGGCGGTAATAATGGTTTTTAAAGGTCTATTTATCACTTTATTTTATGTACCGCTGAAATTGGTGCCAGATAGAAAAGCAGATGAATAAAAAAAGGGTGACAACGAAAAAATGGATAAGAAGTTTATTGCTGGATTGCTTGTGTGTTTGATGGCTACGCCACTGCTCGTAGGGGTTGTAGCCGCAGATGGCGGAATGATACCTTTGAGCCCTCCGACCCCTACGACGGATGTCACGGTATACGGTCCTGGGCAAAAAGCGATAATTGCATGGAACGGCGAAGAAGAAATATTGATTCTTTCCACAGATGTTTATACCAGTGAAGATGCTCCTGTATTGAGGTTTGTGCCTTTGCCGTCCAATCCCAAGGCGATAGAAAAGGCAAATTTCAGCTCCTTTGAGGAAATCGAGCGCATAATTCGGTGGCATGCTCCTCTTCCACCTCCTCCTTCTCCTGGATATGGAGGTTCATCCGGAAGTTCTGAATCCGTGCCTGGAATAATCATTACCTTTCACGAAAA
>JAUXGS010000136.1 GCA_030621945.1 Methanosarcinales archaeon
ACCTTTTATTTCATGCTCAGTCTACTCGAAGACCTGGGCTATTTACCACGACTCGCCATTCTCGTTGATACCGGATTGCACAAACTCGGATTGCACGGCTCGGCGATCGTGCCAACGATATTGGGCTGTGGCTGCAACGTCCCCGGTGCGTTAGCAACGCGCATACTGGAGACGAAAAAGCAGCGGTTCATCGCGATGACGCTCATGGCAATAGCGATCCCCTGTATGGCTCAGTCCGCAATGATAATTGCAATTCTGGGTAGATATGGTATTAAATGGATACTCATCGTCTATTCCACCCTTTTCGTGCTCTATATCCTTTTAGGCATGGTATTGAAAAGAGTAGTCAAGGGCGAGAGTCCGGAATTATTATTGGAAGTTCCGCCGTATCGTAAACCCGATCCCGTAACGTTACTAAAAAAGACATGGTCAAAGGCGTATAGCTTTCTCGCGGAAGCGGTTCCCTTTGTTATCCTTGGCATTTTCATCGTGAACCTGCTCTATGTGTTTGGCATAGTTGACGTTCTCTCACTGGTATTCTCGCCAATTCTCACCACGTTGCTCGGATTGCCAGAAGGAGCGATTGTTGCGCTGATCCTGGGGGTCTTGAGAAAGGATATAGCGATCGGCATGTTATTGCCCCTGGGTATGAGTCCGCAGCAATTGACGATTGCGTGCATCATATTATCCACGTATTTTCCGTGCATCGCTACGTTTTTTGTTATGCTCCACGAGTTGGGCGTACGGTATATGCTAAAAGCGACGGGATTGATGGTTGCCGTTTCGTTGTCCGCAGGAATAATTATGCGAATGATCTTGATTGGAATATGATATTGGTGGAGAAGAGCAAAATCCTATAGGGCTTTAGATAAGCATTTTGGGAAAAAAACTTTGGCGCACTCTTTCGAAGAATGTTTTATTTATTGTCAACCTTATTATAAATTGTGCGGGCTAGCCTGGAGGGTTAGGCGTCCTTTGTAACTCGAAATCGCCGATATGCGAGGGGCGAAGCTTGAGGAAGGCTCTGTAGCTATCAACTTCAGCTCAAGGTTGGACAAAGAAGCACCGCCCTGCGGGGTTGACGGTGGTATGGTGGCTGGCTGGAGAGCCTGTTGTCATGCCTTTGCCATGGATACCGGTTTAGGCCCGGAAGGGAGCAGACTCACTGTGGACGCTGGCGCTCGGAGGATAGTGGTGCGGAGAAAGACCTTGAGGGCCTGGTTGACGGCGAAGGTGCCGACCGAGAGCGTGCCCGCACAATCAAACTTTCTTTCAAAGAAAGTTTGATCAAAGAAGTCCTTTTTTTCCGAAAACGCTATAATTTTCTAAAAGGGTTTAGTTTTAGCACAGGTATTCTTTTTCTAAAAGAAAGTGTTCTGTACTGTAAAAAGAGAAAAAGTGTATGGATCAGAAGATCGTCTTCGGTAGCATAGGAAGCATAGTAAAGTATCTTGGTATTTTAATGATCGTTCCGCTTGGAGTGGCGATCTGGTATGGTGGAAGACCGGTACACATTTCTCCTTTTATTATAAAAACCTGGTTAATCCCGCTTGCGATAACAACCATCTTCGGCGTAATTTTAGAAAGAAAGATAGGGGTGCGGGAAGGAGTAATAAAGAGGAGAGAAGGTTTCGCCATTGTTGCCTTGGGCTGGCTCGCAGTTGCTTATTTCGGCTCTCTGCCGTATATCTTCTCAGGGACGTTAGGTCCAATTGATGCCTTTTTCGAGTCTATGTCCGGCTTTACCACTACGGGTTCCACGGTGATGTTGAATTTGGAGCAGGTTGATCGCAGCATACTTTTATGGCGGAGTTTTACGCAGTGGATTGGAGGAATGGGCGTTATTTTGCTGTTCATTGCTGTACTTCCCACGTTCGGCATTGGAGGCAGCCAGTTATTTGACCGCGAATTCCCGGGGCCGATGGCTGAGCGGATTAGACCAAGAGTTCAAGTGGCCGCAAGAATGCTCTGGTCAATCTACCTTTTTTTGACAGTTGCAGAAGTTCTGGCACTTTTTTATGCAGCGAAACTGCCTTTGTATGACTCTCTTTGCACTGCATTCAGCACGATGCCAATCGGAGGCTTTTCCCCTAATCCTGAAAATATTGCGGGATACTGTAACCCAATAGCAGAGTTAATCATATTGGTGTTCGTGTTCCTCGCAGGGATGAACTTTGTTTTGCACTATTCGTTACTGAGGAACCCCCGAAGAGTAATAGCCAACAAGGAATTTCAGTTCTACTGTTTACTTCTCTTCATGGCTATTTCCGTAATAACTGCTGATTTATACATCCATAATATATTCGATTCTATACAGGAGGCACTCCGTTATGGGGGTTTTCAGGCTGTTTCCATCATGACCACTACGGGGTTCACAACCGCAGATTTTAATGTTTGGTCTCCTTTATCCCAGATCGTATTGTTCACTCTGATGTTCATTGGTGCGTGCGGGGGATCAACCGGAGGAAGCATAAAAATCATCCGGATATACGTTTTGCTAAAGTATATTGGACTAAGGATTCGCCATATTCTCTATCCGCATGCGGTTTTTGTGCTGAAGATGGAAAAGAAGCCCATTTCTGATGACATCCTACAAGGGATCATTGCCTTCGTTTTCTCTTATATTTTGATATTTGGCGTGTGTTCGATTGCAATGACCGCGCTTGGCTTGGATATGATTAGTGCTACCTCGTCCGTAGCCGCGACACTGGGGAATGTTGGTCCTGGTTTTGGTATTGTATCAGCCAATTATGCGTCTGTTCCCGCCGTAGGGAAGATCATTTTGTCCTTTTGCATGTGGATAGGGAGGTTAGAACTCTTTACCGTTTTAGTTCTGCTGACACCCGCATTTTGGAAGGGTTGAAGTGCTGCTCAGAGACTCCGCCCCGGGACAGAGTTTTTAGTATCTCCCTTGTCTTCGAGAACCTTAAAACTCGAATCTGTTCCTCTGCGAATCCATATTTCTCAGATAGTGTAAATAATCAGTTTCAATCTCTAATCTCAAACTAAAAACCCTTTCTCTATTCTCTATTTACTTATTAGAGCGTTAAAAACAGATAGTTTTAAATATTGGATTTTCGTAATGGTTATTTTACAAAAAGAAAGAAGGTGAAAGAAAAGATGAGTGAAAAAGCGAAGATGTGAGTTAAGAAGATGAGGAAGATGTGGTGAGAATATTTTCTCGGAGTTCTTTATTAGTATTAGCACAGGTTTTCTTTTTCTAAAAGAAAGTGTTCTGTACTGTAAAAAGAGAAAAAGTGTATGGATCAAAAGATCGTTTTCGGTAGCATAGGAAGCATCGTAAAGTACCTTGGTATTTTAATGATCGTTCCGCTTGGAGTGGCGATCTGGTATGGTGATAGACCGGTACACATTTCTCCTTTTATTATTAAAACCTGGCTGATCCCGCTTGCAATAACTACCATCTCCGGCTTGATTTTAGAAAGAAAGATAGGTGTGAGGACAGGAGTGATAAAGAGGCGAGAAGGTTTCGCCATTGTTGCCTTAGGCTGGCTCGCAGTTGCATTCTTCGGCTCTCTGCCGTATATCTTCTCAGCGACGTTATCTCCCGTTGATGCCTTCTTCGAGTCCATGTCCGGCTTCACCACCACGGGTTCCACGGTGATATTGAATTTGGAGCAGGTTGATCGCAGCATACTTTTATGGCGGAGTTTTACGCAGTGGATTGGAGGAATGGGCGTTATTTTGCTGTTCATTGCTGTAC
>JAUXGS010000202.1 GCA_030621945.1 Methanosarcinales archaeon
ACTCGAAACTGTCTGGTCATACTCTGCATCGCCAACATCCTCTCCAACGACTTTGGCTACAGAATATAACGTTCTGGTTACATCTGCCTCTGCATCGAGCACGCCTAAGAATTCCGTGCCTGCACCGAGAGTAGCCGCTATTTTTAGGTAATCTCCGGCGTCAGCTGTGTCCCCACCGAGTAACCAGGCTCTGCCGATACCAGCTCTAATTAATGGAGCCATATCATACTGGCTAAAGAAGCCATCGACCGTTTTCTCAACGAGATCCTCATTCACTAAACCGACATAACTATACAAAGTCCCTGTTGCCGTTGGTTTCACTATACCGTTCGCAGACCACTGGGCTAATGCTCCAAAGGCCGTGCGTGCGCCTATGGCGTACGAGCCAATGTCAAACGCATTTACATTTACGGGTTTCATTTTTCCTTTTTCTATTTACCTCCTTTTCCTATTCTACCATATGTCGCGTCCCTGCCCGAAGTTCGGGAAGAATCAGGAACAGAAAGATGCTTTGCTTTTGTGGCTTTTACGAAATCCACTTCCCTCTGCAACTCATCGAGCGCGAGCTTCTCCAAATCCTCTTTCGTCTTCGTATCTTCCATACCATCTAGGAGAGCCTTTCTTTCTGCAATGAGCGAATCCCTCTCTGCCTTAACCATATCTTTGACTTGCGCCTTGTAGCCGTCGCGTTCAGCGGTGAGTTTAGCAAAACCATCTTTGAGCTTAACGAGATTGAGTGCGTCAGCATCAACAGTCTTTTTCTCTTCACTGTCTTTCTTCACGCTGACGCCTTTCAGAAGTTCCTTGAGCAGATTATACAAGCTCTTATCTTTCATCGCCTTTGCGCGTTCGATAGCAGCCTTGATTTTATCCACGAGTTCTGAAGGCACCGGATATTTCTTTGCATCCAATCCAATTCCGCAGCCGTCTTCAATACTGCATCTGCCGTTCTCGCAAATTGCGATATGGTCGATAAAGATGTTTCTTTGGGTAGCGTCATAATGTTCGCCATTGAGTTCGCCGGAAGCGGAACGATCGAGATCGCAGAAGAAACCTGGAGAAGTCTCAGTGAGTTTCTTTGACTTGACATCTGCAATTAAATCTTTGTCCGTGATTTGAAAAACGCCTTTCAGGACATCATCATTCGCGAGCGGGGTTTTGAAAAAACCGAGAACCTCGCTTCTATCCGTAACGATTCCCGCAAGTGGATGTTCTCTTGTAATAGGACGGCCATCGCAAAACATTGCGGCAGCTTCGAGTTCCTCAAACGGTTTGCGAACTTTCAGCCCATCATAATCGTAGATGTGCTTGGCGTTAGCAACAGTCACTGGAACTGAAAGAACACCATCTGCTTCCTTTGCGCTATCGACATCAAGTTTCATCGAAGGTAGCGAATCGGTGAACCGTGGCTTTGAATCTTCGGACTTCGACTCGGACTTGTAGCCCCTGGGCATCACCACGACATCGATATTAGTGAACTTCATGGGTTTCTTCTCTGGTAATGGGTACTCGCCATCGCCTTCGTTATCGGCTGTATTGCCTGTAAGCTGTGCAAAGAGGGCGTCAAGAGTATCAATTTCGGCATTGCCTAAATCTTCTTTTTCAGCCATTATTTCTTCACTGAAGAAGAGTAGGATACGGGAGCGTTTAAGAAGGAAAAATAATTAATGAAGCCCTCTGTCCTTTTTAAATTCAGTTGCAGTTGCAGATGCAAGTCGCTTAGACCCGCAGAAAGGACATGCAGGCGGCTGATTGGGTGCATAGCTACGAGTGCGAGATGTGCGCCTGCAGTCGATGCAGCGCCAGTAATTATAGCTTACCATTTTCCCGGATTCTTAGTTGAGGTAATCTGGCAGGGTAGTCAACGGAAGCGGAGAAGAAGGAGAACTCATCATTCCTCATTTTCTTCTTTCTCCTTCGTCTAAAATTTTCCAAATATCCCTTTCCTTTATCGCTTTGATAAAAGTAGGTAATTGTTTCCACTTAACAGAAAGCAAAAAACCGGCGCATATCATTAGAAGCCCATAAATTTCATGGCCAAGGAGTTCAATATCAAATCCTCCGAACTTGAAAAGATGTTCCAGGAGAAGAAACGTGCCGCCAACAATAAGAAATCCGGAGCCCAATTTCTTATAATATTTTATCATTCCCTCTCTTTCTCAAGTGGAAGTGGCATCTCTATCTGAACCGCCCTGTTGTTCGGAAAGTTTGAGCTGCAGAAGCTGAGTTTGCACACGCCTATCTTCTGCTTTCGCTCGTTCGTGCTCTGCACGTGCTTCATACAATTTACCGCGAGCGGCGGCGATGATGAATATTGATGGCGTGTTCC
>JAUXGS010000168.1 GCA_030621945.1 Methanosarcinales archaeon
CTCGAACCGAGATTAAGGTCGTGAATAGCCATTACCGCAGAGATACCCGTTTCCTTTACCAGCTTTTTTATTATGTCCATTGCCTCGAGCTGATGTCTGATGTCTAAGTTAGAGGTAGGCTCATCGAGAAGAAGAACGCCTGCTTCCTGCGCTAGAGCACGTGCTATCAATACCTTCTGCTGCTGACCGCCGCTAATCTCGTTAAAGTCGCGTAATGCAAACTCTAGGATCCCCAGCAGTTTCAAGATCTCTAAAACCTTTTCCACGTCTTTTTCATTACTTCGCCAGCCGAGATGGGGGCGTCTGCCCATGAGAATAGTATCAAAAACGGTAGCAGGAAAGACACGTGCAGAAGTTTGCGGCACGTATCCCAGACGCCTGGCGATTTCCATCCTGTTCATATCTTTTACCTCCTGGCCGTCTAAGACTATGCTTCCGCGCTGTGGTTTCAAGATCCTATCAATGCATCTTATCAGCGTAGATTTGCCAGCGCCATTTGGACCAACGATGCCCAGTATTTCAGATGGTTGAAGTTCCATACAGACGTTTTTGAGAATCGGTGTGCTAGCATAGCTAAATTCCACATCTTTTATTTTCAGTTTCATTTCTTTTCGTTTTCCTCCTTTTTACTTTACCAATATTCCCGCCTCCTTCTTCTCAGTATGAGGTACAAAAACAGAGGGGCACCCATGAAGGCTGTCACTACGCCCACAGGTAGAATTACCGGTGCAATAATCGTCCTTGCTACGGTATCTGCCAAAGTAAGTAATACCGCACCAGTAAGACCTGCTGCGGGTATTAAAAATCTGTTATCTCCGCCAATAACCATTCGGCATAGATGTGGCGCAACAAGCCCAATGAAACCGATTGTGCCAGTGAAGCAAACGATGGTGGCTACCAGAAATGTTCCTACAATCATTGTAATTATTCTGACATGTTCGACATTGATACCAAGACTTTTTGCAGTCTCGTCTCCGGAACCCAGGACATTGAGGTCCCATGACTTAAGCATGAGTATAGGCGTGCAGCATACAAGTGCGATAGAAACAGGGACCAAAATAGACCATGAAGCCTTACCAAGATCACCAACCATCCAGAATACCGCTTCTTTTACTGCCTCTGCTTCTGCAAAATATTGAAGTAACGTTGTCATTGCACCGAAGAGATACATCAATGCAATTCCCGCGAGTATCATTGTCTCTGGAGAAGAGCCTCTACGACTCGACAAGCCGATGATAATAAGCGCACATAGCAGAGCAAAGAAGAAAGCATTCCCTATTATAAGATACTGACCCCCAACGATACCTGCACCGGCGAGAATGGCAAGCGATGCACCGAACCCAGCGCCAGAAGAAATTCCAAGTGTGTAAGGACTTGCAAGAGGATTCTTTAACACTCCCTGAAAAACAGCACCCGCAACACCAAGACCGAAACCTGCTGCAACACCCAATGCGATTCTCGGAAGCCTCAGATGCCATACACATATATCCGCGAGCCAGGTCGAGTGGAAATAAGAGGGGAAGAAGCGATGGAAAATTGCTGAGTACGCATCCCATATCGTGAGGTTCGCAGACCCGAGCGTGGTAGATACACCAATGATGAGAAACAGAATAGGGATAAGAGAAACAATAAAAATGACTTTCCGTCCGACGAACTTCTTGTATTCTTCAGCCACCTCACCCGATGTTTTAGTCTTCTGCCGTATTTCTTCTTCTACACCTGCCATTTTAATTACACCTCTCTTCCTCTTTACATTGCCCTTCTTTTTCCAATTTCAGTCTAATTTTCTTCTTCATCTTCTCACCTCATCATCTTCGCTTTTGCATCACCATATCTTTGTCACTTTTCTTACTTATTTTATGGATATGATATATATTTATAAGACTTTCGGTTTTTATCGAATAATATGCATAATCATAACGATTTTTTAATATGTCCTTAACATATAGTTAAAAAATATGAATAAAAAGTATCTCTCTTTAACAAGCATTTCTTATTATCCATATCATTCATTTTATTTTCGTCCTTTTTGTTCCTGTTCTGGGTATCTTTCATTTCTATCATATTCAGCAGCCATACGATTCCACGCTTCACTTATCGAGCCATATTTCGCTATCCAGTGCTGTGACCATGCGTTTAGTATCCCTGATTCCCACGTTCCAGCCCAATCAGGCTTTGGCTTTATATCAAAAACTTCTTCCATTTTTATCACTCCTTCTTACTAATACAGCCTATCCTTATCGCCAACAGCTCCTTCTCTAAGAAGCATAAACATATCAGCAAGGGTTGCCCAGTGAGGTATCAGATTGTTTTTATATGGGTCGTATTCCAACATGCCCAGAAGTGGATTTCTCCGTTGAGGTTTTTTAATCGCCTCTTTTAATTGAATGGCGAGTTCGATGGAGCATTCAAAACCAATTCTTTGATGATGACTCATAAAGCCAAAAGAATCAAAAGTTCTTATGCCTTCTTTATTATATTTATATGCAGCACTTGTCAAACTTGGTAAAATAACCAGATCAGTGCCAGTTTTTTTAATCGTTTCTATTTCCTCATCGAAGGCAGAGTTTATAAGGATTTCGGGATCTGAGCCATATTTTCTTGCCCATCCGAGCGTAATATTTTGAACTTCCTCAATGGCTTCGGGACTCAAAAGCCGTTTTAAAGTCTCGGTCTTAAGGATTATTACACTTGCCTTCATCCCCACATCCCGCAACAACATCAATTCGATGCCATGAATGCCGCCCATGCCGATACAAGCGACTTTTTTACCCTCAAGCTCAGTTTTAATTTTTGAAAGCCGTTCGAGAGCATCTTTTTTCTTTCTTTCTATCACTTCCTCTGCCTCTGCTTCCTTGCCAAATCGTTGTGCGATTTCCATAAAAACCCTTGCGCTTCCTTCGATTCCATAAGGACTGAACAATTCCGGGTCACGGGTTTCTTTATATCTTTCAAAAGCTAAAATCTCGTAGTGCTCAACACCCAATCTTTCTTTCATTAATTTAGTCCAGACCATAGGATAA
>JAUXGS010000158.1 GCA_030621945.1 Methanosarcinales archaeon
ATTAGGAGAGGCAGCGGAATTCTTGGGCGTGGAACAGAAAAAAGGGGTTGCATTCGTGAAGGGTAACGCGAAAGGCTATGTAGGTGCCAAAATGACCGGCGGAAGGCTTATTTGTAGAAGGACGAAGCCAATTCCGCCTGTTCGAGAAACAAAACTTGAAACAGAGGATTTAACGTTGCTCTCGAAGTTCGGCGTTTCCAGCATGCTAACGCTGAATTATGGTAGGTATGAGGTTTTATGGAGTCGTCTTCCCTTTCACTTCCATAAAGCAGAAATAATGCGCAGTTGATAGTATAAAGGGGTAGTAGTGAAATTCACTTTTTTAAAGGAACGCAACAAATGCTTTTTAGGTTCTATGCAACATATCTTGTCATGAACAGGAAGGTTTTCTTCTCGTGCTCGATGCGCGGCGGCTATAGCAGAGTGCTACAAGAAGAATTACGGAAGATTCCGGACATAATAGAAGCGCTGGGACTGGTGCTAATCAGCAGGCATCAAACCAGCGAGAACTTTATGGAGGACGAGTCAAAACTTACCGAGCAGGAGATTCACGATCGTGATTACCGCTGGCTGAAAGAGGCGGACCTCGTTATAGCAGAAATAACGAACCCGAGTCTCGGTGTCGGCGCAGAAATAGCCGATGCGGTTAATCTGGGGATTCCCGTGCTGTGTGTTTATAAAACGGAGTACGAGCACCAGATCTCAGCGTACATACGCGGCAAGGCGGGCGTGGTGTGCAGGGCGTATTCGGGTCATGTAGAGTTGAAAGAGGAGATTAGAGAGTTTGTGTAATAAGGGGCCAGACCAAACCTTTTTCTAAAAGGTTTGTCTTACCACCCTCCTAACCAAAAAGAAATTAGTTTTGAATCAAAACTTTCTTAACGGTTTGATAATAGAAAAAGCGCGAGTGCATGATCTTTGGATAAAAAGATGTCCCCCATTCATTTCATTTTTCGTACATATATGGGGGGTAACTGAAATAGTAATCAATAAAGCTGTCGAGGCATAAATATTTGGTGCTTGGTGTGTTCTGAAACCCCTCTTTCAGTTCCCACCGACGTACAGTCCGTATCCGTAGTAGTCCATCAGGTTCTTAGGTACGCCCTGAGCTCCTTTTTTCAGCTCTTTTATCGCCCTTTCAGAAACTATATGAATATATCCACTATCTTCATTTCCTCCACATCTACAAGCCCCTTATCCGTTATCTTCAGTGCTGGAATCACAGGTAAGGCGAGGAAACTCAGTGCCATAAACGGCGACGTTAATTTCCCGCCTAACTCACGATAAGCCGCTTCCAGCTTCTCCATCTTCTTAACAACATCCGCAGGCTCGTTGAGCGCCATGAGGCCGGCATACTCGAGAGCAAGTTTCTTACATTTCTCTCCGGAGACTACAACCTCTCCGCCGCCCATCTCTCTCAGCGCATTGACCGCTGAAGCCATATCGCTATCATTGGTTCCGACTACAATGATATTATGGCTGTCATGGGCAATGGTAGAGCCCATAGCGCCTTCTCTTAATCCGAAACCGTTTACAAAACCAACACTAAACCCGCCCCGTCCTGTATGACGGTCAATCACGGCGATTTTCACTATGTCATGCTCGGTGTCGGCTTTAAGCGTGCCATTAGTTACTTCCATTTCGCTGATTAATGATTTGGTTATCAAGCTGCCTTCCATGACTCTTATGACATTTACCTTTGCTCGTTCGCCCTCGTACGTTATTGCAAACTGATCAGCAGACATTTCGGGACAGTTCACCGTGTTAAGCCCGAACGAGTAATCAAACGCAACTTCTGGAACGAGTGTTGCACCGTCACGTGCGACAATCTTACCACCTGCAATTACCATTTCGGGAGTAAATCGTTCAAGGCTATCGAAGACCACAAGGTCTGCCCGGTAACCAACCTTAACACCCCCTCTATCGTCTAACCCAAAATGCCTGCAGGGGTTGATCGTAGCCATTTGGAGCGCCGTGATCGGATTGAGTCCTAAGCTCACCGCGGTCTGCAACGTGTAATCAAGATGGCCGTGCTGTATTAGATCTCCAATATGCCGGTCATCGGTACAGAAAGATAAATTATCCGTAGGGATACAATTCTCCAGGATATACCCAACCAGATTCTGCAGATCTTTTGCGTGACTGCCAAACCGGATATACACGCTCATGCCCAGTTTTATCTTCTCCTCAAGCTCCCAACCCTCGGTCACTTCATGGTCTGAGCTGATACCCGCTTCATAGTACTTTTTAAGCCCCTCGCCACTCAGCAACGGGCAATGCCCCTCGATGATTTTACCTGATTTCTTAGCGGTCGCGATTTTACCCATGACAATCGGATCCTCGTTGATAACACCCGGGAAGTTCATCAGCTCGCCAAGGGCTATGACACCGTCCTCAGTAAGCAGTTCTTCGACCTCCTTGACGCTCAGCGTCGCACCAGGGGTCTCAAAGGGCGAGGCGGGAACACAACTTGGAATCGTCGTATACACGCTGATAGGCTGTAATCGTGCCTCATTAAGGGTTTCTTTGACACCTCTGAAACCGAGAACGTTGGCAATCTCGTGGGGATCGTTCACGACCGTTGTGGTGCCATGAGCCATGACAAGCTGCACAAAAGCACTCAACGGTAGCTTACTGCTTTCGTAATGCACGTGCGGCTCCACCAGACCTGGCGAAACGAACTTGCCCGCAACATCAATAACCACAGTGCCGTTCAGACCCGCTCCGATTTCCACTATTCTGTCTGAGGTTATGCTAATATCAGAATCAAAGATAAAACCGTTTTCCACATCCACGATTCTACAGTTCTTCAGCACCAAATCCGCTTTCCCGTTGCCCAGATAGACATCAACTAAATCTTCTGTTGCCATTTTGCCTACTTCTTATCACACCAAACTATCTGAAAGCCCCACGTACGTAAAAATCCTTTTGCACTTCAATTTAAGCCACAATTATTCTTTTATTTCTTGTTTAGCTTTGGTTTCTTATCGAAGCAACTACCATTTCACTTATACCCGCTATACTCAGCTCAATCTTCCTCCTGCACTTTAAACTCGCATTCTGTAAAATAGAAATCACCCCAGGGATAAATGCTACCTGCAAAAGTCAATCTCCCTTTTATATCCGGAACATCACCCCGCAACTCGTACTCCTCTTCCGTTTTTAACTCTTTAACCACGAATTTAAAGGTGGCTGGATCTACGCTATCAACCTCAAAATCGCCTTTGATTGGGTTACCAAGCCCTTTTATCCTCTCCTTTAGCTCTTCACTGAGTCCCTTCTCCTCTGCATACACTATTCCTGG
>JAUXGS010000092.1 GCA_030621945.1 Methanosarcinales archaeon
ATGTTCTTTTCATATACCATCGTGCTGTCTCACCTCAATACAGACTGACATATCCTTCCTCTTTCATTATCTCCTGCCCTTCCGGCGACTCCACCCACTTTATGAATGTGTCGCTCATCATTGACGGCTTCCCGTTCGTCACGTAATATATCGGCGGTCTGAGCGCCGATGGATATATCTCCTCTGCTGATGTCTCGTTATCCTCTCGCACCGCTTCTGTAATCTTTTCTAATGTGATGTTCGCCGCCGGGATAATTTTACTTGCATTATACTCAATTCCAGCAATGTATCCCCCTTTATCTCCTGTCATCACATATCCGAACGGAATGAAACCAACCGAGTTATCTGTCGCTTTTACACTTTCAAGCGTCATTTCAAAACTGTCCGTAACATTTTCGTTTGCCTCGTTTATCTCAAATTCAGTGTCGTTATCATATCGCAGGTATTCACAGAACCGCTCTTCAATGCCGGGTTCACCTTCGTAGTGAAATGCGCTCAAGGTAGAATTAGAGCCGTTATACAATCCGCGCAGATTATCCTTCGTGAAGCTATCTTGATCATTTGAAATAACCACAATTGCCCCGTTTCCTATCTGATAAGGTTCAAGCGCGGGATATTTTTTGAGTTCCGCGAGTGTTAACTCCCGGTCGGCAGTCGCAATATCCACCATCCTTCCACCCACAGCACGAATACCCGCATCCGTATCCTCGCCTTCTACACTTATCTTCACGCCACGATTTATCTCGCCATATTTCGCTTTCAGCGCATCCGTAGCGGGTTTCGCAAGGTCGGTCCCGATTACATCTATTTTTATCGCCGCCGCTTCCCCCACGTCTTTTATGTCCACCTCTGCGGTATCTTTTCCGAAATCACTTACCATCACCGCGATAAAACTTGATGCACTCGCAACCACGACAATCAACAACAATGCTGCAACTATCGGCGATACCGCGCTTGTATCTTCTATTAGAGATTTCATGATTCTTAGTTCGTTTTCAGCGTTTATATGTTCTTCCGACATGAAATATATATTTTTTATAGCAAATATTGATTAGTTATAAGGGTGTTCTGTATTTGGCACAGCTTTTCTTTCCGCGCAGCGTTTTGATAGAAACGTTTTCTCGTGGAAATCTGTATAAATCAGTATAATCTTGTGGTTGTGACTGAAAGGAGCGAAAAGGGTGATGACAGATTACAGGCTTTTTGGTTTACGGGAAAAACCATTCGAACAACATCTACTCGATGCGCATCTCGAGCGGAGCGTAGATCTCGAACTGGCTGCTATTGTAAATGAGCTAAAAAGCGGCGAAATAGCGAAAGTTGCAATATCGCTATCTGGTTCTGAAGGATACGGAAAGACGGAGACGCTTCGGATACTGGAAGCGAAGACAAACAGAGTAGGAATCTATGCCTTATTTTTGGATGCCAACAACATCTCTACCACCATGGCAGGAATTGTAAAAAAACCCTTTTTGAAACTGAAAAAGGATGCAAACATAGAAAAAGCCATTGTATTTGCTATGAACAAGCACAAACCTTCTGTTCTGCTATTTGACAACTTGCATGAGCCGGAACTTGTAACTCCGCCACGCTCCGTTGCTACTTCCGTAGTAAACTCCATCTTTGATAAACTCGACTCTGGCATGATCGTGTTCAGTAGTAGTGAATCGCACACTCCTGATATTCCTGTGGTTGAGTTACCGCCACTGACCGATGAAGAAGCCATCCTAATTGTCGGGAAACGTCTTGCTTTAGTTCGATATTCTCAAAACATGGACCCACTTTATCCTTTCTCACGCAGTTTTATACGTGAGTTAAACAGAGAAGTAGGAGGAAATCCAGGCTTTCTCATCGAACGATTAAATGATATATTGAAAGAAGCCGCGGAGAAGAAGATACTTTGTATCGCTGATGTAAAAAAACCATGAAACTTTACAAGATCAACCCCACACTTTTTGCAAGCAAAAACCTTTACCAACAACTCTACTTGTTTTTCTTTTAGCACAGGTTTTCTTTTTCTTAAAAAGAAAAAGTGTTACTTAATCTATGGCTAAATAAGGAAGATCAAACATACGATTAGACTTACAGTCATCAAAACCACACTATGTTTTATCCCCTGACGTGCATCGCCCTCTGACATTATTCCGCCAATAATTCCGCTCGCAAACCCGTTTATCATTATTACATGGAAGAATGCCATTGGGAAGTCTATATTCACAGGCGAGATTGAAAACCCCAAACTTGTTACTGCATCATCTCCCGGTGTCATGGCTATACCCTGAAGTGCAGGAATTAGCATTTGCAGAAGCATCAAAAGCATTCCCACAAGTATGAACTGCGCGATGTATATGATCATTATAAACTCCTTCAGCTCGGCATCTTTCTCACGTTCAAGTGCAAATGTCTTCTCCATGTCTGTTGAACACTGCAGTATTACATCCCCTATTCCTCCTCCGATACGGGATGCTTGAACCACTAAATATGTATATTTCTCTATGAACTTGCTTTTAAGCTGTTTCGAGAGATCGAACATCCCTTCTTCAAATGTCATCCCCCACTTCAATTGCTTCGCTAAGAGGTCTATGTGCGGCGCAAGTGATTCCATTCCTCTATACACATCCGGCGTTGCTGAGGCTGCCAGTTCTATCACACCCGCGACCGGATCGAGCCCACCTCTTAAAAGCTCCGACAGTTCAAATAAAAACCGTGCAAACTCTTGTTCATGCCGTATCCGCCTCCGTTTCTGCACATATACATAGAATCCATAAGGTGCAAGCGCAATGAGCACAGCAATCACGATAACTATATTCAAAAGAAACGCATTTTCATCCCGGTTTTTGGGCTCATTTTCTCCGCTCTCTGACGTTGTAGAGGGAGTTGGTGTTGAAAGAGGTACTTGCCCCAGAGCATCACTCTCACTATCTACCTGATCGGAAACAAAGAAAACAACGCCAAAAATAGCTACCATTATACCGATAACCGCGGGAATAAGCACGATGAGATATTCCCTTCTGATACCACCTCTTATCCTCACCTTCTTGATAAATTCGGATAAAACGACCTTTTTCTCCTTTTTGGGGGGGCCGCCCGTGCGTGAAGAGACTTTTTTTTTCGGCTTCTTTTTAGGGAAAAACCGTGCGACCTTAAATCTATCTCTGAGCTTTTTGTACAGTTTCGACCGCCTTAAACATCGCGCAACGAAACGATAGATGAAAAAGAGGAGGGTTGCGTACACGGCTAAGCAGATAGCCCATCTAATTGGAGGAAGCCATAACATCTCTATTATGTCCATTTTAACCACCTCTTGAAAATGCAAGCATGAGTATCGCCCGGAATATTACATTTGCCATCGGAACCATGAAATACACGAATATATTAAAGAACATATCAGCGGAGAACGGTCCTATCTTACCGCCCATGAGCATACCTCCGAGTACCGCGAACAAAATCCCGATTAGCGTACTCATCAGCACCAGACAGACATAAATCTCAGCATAAAAGGCTAATGACTGTGTGAATTCTCGCTGTACCTGCCGCTTCAGTTCCATGACCCTCGTGAGCCGGTCATAAAAATATGTCTCAAGATTACCACCGGTGTGTACTAGCTTCGTCAGGTCAGTTAAAAGAGAGCGTAGCAATGATGATGGCGTATTCCTTGCAAGCCTTGTCATTGCTGCTATTACGTCTTCTCCCTCTATCTCTATCATATTCACCAACTTTTTGAACTCTTCTGAGAGTTTACCATGCCTGCCCGAAGCGATTTCGTTAAATATCGCAATCGGTGTCGCTCCTGTTGATGCCGTTATTGACATGTGGCTTAAGGCAAAAGGCAACTCACGGTCTATCGCGGTTCTTTTGTCCTGTATCTTTGAGGTCAGAGAGAACGGAACTGCAAACACTGTCACAAGGATTAACGTTGCCAGGATAAAGAATGGCGAGAACATAAGCGTTGTCAGGTCATCGAACGCCGGAAAAAGGCTCATGTCCAGATTCAATGTGAGATCTAATACGAAGAAACCAAAAACGACTGCAACAATTGCTATACACACACCCACAATCCACGACGCGAGGAACATGCCGGGTGACATGTCCATATCCGCCTGATATAACTTATCCGCCAGCCGTGCACCAACACCTCTTTCGTCCAGATGTTTACCCAGGACACGATAACAGAGCTTAACATAAGAGTTCATTTTTTATAATATGAGCGAATATATCTTGCTACTTCCTTGAAATGAGTGAGGTTCTTCTGTTCCATCTCTTCAATTAGCTGCGTCCTCTCTTTTATCTCATGCAATAAATCTCCAACCACGATACCAAACTCCTCTGATATTCGCTCAAGCACATAACTCCTACCCTTATATTCCAGTTCATCTGCGTAGGCATTCCACTTGAATACATCGTTCGTTAGGAGGCGGCCGGATTCGAATCCTAAAGTCTCCACCACCTTTGTAACTCTTCTTACATGCTCGCCCGCACGCAATATCCTTCCAACAAAAAGTACCACACCCACGCCCTCCATAAGCCTTTTCGGTACGTTCATAGGTGGCGATTCTATCCTGTTTATCAGCTCCTGCATCGAGCCCGCATGGATGGTGCCAAGCACAGCATGCCCGACCGAAATCGCTTGAAACATCGTGAACGCCTCGCTTCCTCTCACCTCGCCCACAATGATGTGATCCGGTCTCTGTCTCAACGCCGCTGTGAGGAGGTCATACAAGCCAATATCTCCTACTTTACCGGACGTACTGGAAATGCCAGAAATGCTGGACTCACGTGCTCGCCCAAATCCACTCCTCGTCACAGATTGAATCCAGTTATCATGCGGTATATTAATCTCTGCGGTATCTTCTACCGATACTATCTTGTCTTCCGGTTTGATGAACATAGAAATAGCATTAAGAAGAGTTGTCTTGCCTGTTGCCGTACCACCGGAAATAAGCATGGATTTGCTGTA
>JAUXGS010000029.1 GCA_030621945.1 Methanosarcinales archaeon
CGATATATAATAATCTCATAGGATATTTTAAAAGATTTACTCGCTAATATCTTGCTAAGAGTTTTTACCTTTGATATTCCCTCTTACTCACCTCCTACCTTATCGGCACCCCCCTTGCTCTTCTATCACCATATCAATCTCCTTCATGATCTTTATCGTCTCATTCAACGCAACCACGATTCTCTGATTCACACCATTCAGAAAGGTATTTTTGAACCTTCCATGCGCCATCACTGTTGTCCACAACGAATAAATCCCCTTCTCCCATTCTTCTTACATAATCCAATCTTTTTTGGTCAATATATATGGCTTTCGGTGTAATCTAACCGTATAAGTATGAATATGAATTATTTTAGCATTAAGGAAATCTAAAAATATTAGTCCCTTCCTTTTCACCAAAACAACTTTAACGTTGTTGTCTATTTACAATTAGAGTAGCATAATGAAACAGGAATTCACGGTTTTAGATGCAGCCAAAATATTAGGAGTTCATCCCGAGAGCGTTAAGCGCTGGATCCGATTTGGCCAATTGTATGCCGAGAAACGAGGACTTGTGTATTTCATTACGCGACGCGATCTTGAGTCATTTCGGCTGCTGAGAAAAGAACGCGAAGATTTGAAGACGAGCGATCATCGCGCGTACTGGGAGACACCGCAGGGCGAATTCGTTGAACGAATCGGGGAGCAGTTAGACGGTATTTTAGATTTAGAAGACCCCCCGTTATGTTTAATCGCACTGGAGCCCGGTGGCGGTTTATATGCGGAGCATTTAGCGCGTTATTTAGAGGTGGTAAAGGGACGGAAACCGCCGACGTTACTCAGGTTACCCACAATAGCTG
The DNA here is from genome assembly GCA_030621945.1 of Methanosarcinales archaeon. Classification (GTDB taxonomy): domain Archaea; phylum Halobacteriota; class Syntropharchaeia; order Alkanophagales; family Methanospirareceae; genus JACGMN01. The sequence continues at coordinate 840 of JAUXGS010000029.1, forward strand.
ATGCCGGTGAGATTACGGAAAAAATCAGAGAAGCGAAAGAAAAGTTAAACGGTCAAAAGCTACTCGTAGTGGATGACGATACATGCACCGGGGACACGTATAAGACGGTAACTTCCCTTTTATTCAACTTAGAGCGAGAATTAGGATTCGAAGATTTCTTCATTAACGGGTTGGCAGAGTTCTTTGACATAATTGTAGCACCGTTTTTAACGGGTCATGTAGAAGATGACTTTGAGCTTGTAAAAATCGCCAAACGAATTCCTCTTGCCGTCTACACCGATAATATAGCCATCGCCTCGTTTTTTGTCAGACGACCTCGTAAATAAGGAAGGCTTGCTTGACAATCTGGATAATCGTCCTGTTTTCGGTATTTTGCGTTCATGTCTTGGCTTTCTTAGAAAGTGAAGTAAGAGGCGGAATCGAAGTTTATAGCAAAATTAGAAAGAAGAGTTCAGTTAAGTGTTTTCTAAAAAGAGAAAGTGTTTCAATATGCCCGTGCAACGTACACTCTCTTTGCCTTTCTTGAACAGATCATGCATTCACCTTCGCTTTTCTCGCCCTCTTCAGTCTCATATACCGCCTCTCCTAACACACTTACGCCAAGCAGCTCCTCCAATTCCTGCCCGCATCTTTCGCTGTCACACAAAAATAAAGACACGATACCTCGTTCAGCCTTTCTTCTCAGTTCAGCCATCTTCTCTTCGCTGTTCTCTGCTCCTTTGATGTTTTCGTCGGTGTGATAAATGGTGTTACGCAATGCTTCTTTAGCTTCTTCGTGAATACTCACTTGAATCTCCTCTAACGTTCTTTTAACCTCTGGCGCCACCTCGTTAAGCGGGACGTGCATCTTCTTGGGGTTGTCTCTTCTTACAAATTCACAGCTATTGGTTTTCAGATCGCGCGGTCCTATCTCTATCCTCAAAGGTACTCCTTTCATCTCCCATCGGTAATATTTTGCGCCAGGTCTGTCTTCCGAGTTATCCAAGAATGCCCTTATGCCAGCTCTTTTTAATTCCTCATACACAGTAACGCAGGCTTCTTCTACCGGATTCCCTCCGTTGTTGCTTTCCTCCTTGCTTGAAAATACAATTGGCACGATAACGACCTGTATGGGTGCAACCTTAGGTGGCAGTACCAGACCATGATCGTCACCATGAATCGCTATCACCGAGGCAACGCATCGTTCCGAGATGCCATAACATGTCTGATTTACGAACTTCAAGGAGCCGTCTTTATCCTCATATTTTATATCAAAAGTTCTTGCAAAGCTCTCGCCAAGCAGATGGATTGTCCCGATCTGCAATGTCCTTCCGTCTGGCATGAGCGTATCAAAGGCAATAGAATACACCGCACCGGGGAATTTATCCCACGCGGGTCGTTGTGTGATTACATAAGGAATAGCAAGCTGGTCAAAGAAACTTTTATATAACGCCACCGCTTTTTTTACCTGCTCTTCGGCATCCGCTCGGCTTACGTGCGCCGTATGCGCCTCTTTGAAGGAGGTTATCTCACGCAGCCGAATGAGTGGTCTTGTATGCTTCGTTTCATATCTGAACGTGTTCACTATCTGGTATATTCGGAGCGGCAAGTCGCGATGCGACCTTATCCAGACTTTAAACACGGGATATATCGCAGTCTCTGAGGTAGGACGGAGTGCGAGTGGAATATCCAATTCGGTGCTTCCGCCTTTGGTCACCCAGAAAACTTCGTCTTCAAAGCCTTTTATGTGCTCCTTCTCCTTCATTAACTCATCTTTTGGTATAAACAGAGGGAATTGTACCTCTTCATGCTCGTTATCCAGTAGAGATCGTAAAATACCATAAACAAGATTCCTTATTTTGTAGCCGTAAGGATACCAGACATATACTCCTTTCACTGGATACCTGATGTCCAATATCTCCGCGCGTTTCAGTATCTCGCTATACCATTCGCTGAAATTATTCTCCTTTTGCAATACGATTTCGGCCTTAGTTTCGGTTTTGTGTTGCATGTTACCTTAGGATGTGGGTAAGCCGCTGGTGGGATTTGAACCCACGACCTGCTGATTACGAATCAGCTGCTCTACCTCTAAGCCACAGCGGCATTAAGATTGATTTGTGATATTATTTAAGTTTTTATATTAAAAGGAGGCAAGAGCTGGGAGAACGAATAAATGGACATAAACACCCATCTCTAAACATCACATACGCCGACTTTGCCCCCTATGACGGATTTTTTTCCTGGCATTCCACCGGAAATACAACCAGAAGCTTTATTTAAAAGAAGTAAACATAGATATGTGAAACATGAAAAAAGAAGAGCTGGTGCACCTACATATGTTATTGGCTCAGTTGAAGAAGTATTGTGAGGAAACCGGCGCGGATTGCGATTTCAAGAAGTATAAAGAGCTTGAGATCTCCCCGTTCCAGGTTCACCGCAGCAAGGACGAGCACAAGCAGGCTATTTTTGTGCTTGGAACCGAACTCGCATCAATGGCTGCGAATAACAATTTCAGTGGGTATAAATAGCCTGTTTCGACAGAACCAAACATACTTCTTTTTCCAAATGTCGCCTTAATTTGGATGGTCTCAGAGGGGTAATAAAAAGGCTTTATTAGTGATGACCTTGTGTTAATATCAATGTGAATTATCACACCATGGCAGTATTTCCCAATTTGAGCAATATTTAAACCCGCGGATAGAAGTCGTTGAATATTAGTGTGAGAAAAGCAAATGAAACGCTTTTACTATCTCCTCTCCTTCCATAAATACCGTGTCCCATTTCGATGAGAAAGCCTTTGCATTAGCTTTGGAAAGAGCACCTCCTGATTCGCTGTCTAACATCTCGCATATTACCATTGCAGGGGGGATACCTGCAAGCAACGCTAAAGCCACGGAAAGCTCTGTCTGTCCCCTTCTTTCATCGAGCAACCCCTCTGCAGCTCTTAATATTGAAACATGCCCCGGAGTTCTGAATTCAGTATAAAAATTGTGAGAGTTTCCGTTTAATACGTTCTCCACCGCTTCTCCTATCTTCTTTATCGTTAATGCTCGGTCTCTATCCGTTATGCCGGTGAATGTATCTCGGTGATTCACCCAGAGTGAGAATGAAGAACGTTTATCGTATGAAAGATCGCCTTTTCCTTCTACTAAGTTTCTCAGTGAAGAGAATTTACCATTCACATTTCTCAGAATATCACTCATGAGTGGGAGACCAAGTCTATCTGCCGCATCGGAATGAATAGCAACGCATATAAGCCCACCTGCCTCATTTCTAAAATACGCTACTCTCCGGGCTGTCACAAAAGAAGCAGGTATTACAAAGTCCGTCTCGCCTTCTCTATCCTCGGCATCGTAGATCAATACGAGTTTTCCCTTTTTTACGTATTCTATACCCTTTTTTACCGAATCGGGAATGTTAATGCCGCTCATCGTTTTCATATCACCACTCTTGTTCTTATCTCATCTCCGTTCTTCAGATTAAGTTCGCCTCGCAGGTAAACCGGCGAAATGATCTCCAGAATATCCTCTGGATAATGTGTGCGATCTGGAATGATAACCGCGCTTTTAATTCCTTCAGCGCCGTCATCCAATATCTTACAGGGGAAACACTTTGCACCGCCAAAGGTTCTGTTTTCTGTTTTAAAACATTCTATTTCTATCCCTTTTCGACCATCCAGCTTCTTCCTTGTTACTATACAGAGCAAGTCAAGGCTGAGATTTAAGGTGCCTGGAAAAGGGATAAAGCCTAATTTTTCCTCGAATTGCTTTTTATATCCATCAAGTGTCGTATAATATCCTCCCTCGCCCAGACCTGTAATCAAGAGTCCTGCGATCTCAACCTCGATCCTCGGTGTGGAAAAAAATAGCTCCTGGTATTCATAACATTCTATCTTTAATTGTGCTACCCCTTTTTTGGTCAGCATTATCCACTGCCCATCCGCGGTTATTCTTCTATGCGCGAGACCTTCTCTTTCAAGCTCCTGAAGTCGTCTCGCTGCGGTTTGCACGCTCGATTTAATATCCTCTGCGAAACGACCAGCAGACAACTTAATCGGCTGTTCTATCGCACCTAATAGCGCAAGCTTTCTTAACGAAAATATTACGTCCCCACTCATCTTCTTTTCATTCATATCAATTTTGGGATACACCTCACAAATAGAGGGTGATGTATAAAAAGGTTGGTGGTTTTAGTCGAACCTATCCAATGAGGTATTTGGAATTTATACTCCTGCATCGGTTCTTTTTAAACTTGCACCTACGAGCAATCCAAAAAAAAGACCTGATAAATGCGCGGTATGTGCAATCATGTCGCCGGAACCAATCATAAAAAAATCTATGAGTGCGAACAAAATAACTGCTATCCACATCTCCAGCGGTATGAAAAAGAATAAGTATATTTTCAGCCTCGGCATCAGTACCGCAAGTGTACCGAATATCCCCATTAACGCTCCGCTTGCGCCCAGTGCAGGATTAACGGACGTCAAACTCCAGCCAACTCCTGCAACGATTCCCGCGAGGAAAAAGATGAGCAAAAATTTCGAACTCCCTATCTTCCTCTCCAGTACCGGACCGAAGAAGAGGAAGAAGAGCATGTTAAAAAAGAAGTGCTCGAAGTTTCCGTGGAGGAAGATATGCGTTATTAACGTCCATGGTCTTTCCATTACGAGTGCCGGAATCAGAATTAAGCGCTGAGTATAGCCGGAAATGAGTAATTGGAAAACAAAAGAGATGGAAATAAGGAATAATAGCAAGAACGAATAGTTACCGGAGAAGATGCCAAAGAGGTTTTTTGTGTAAATGCTCTTATCCTGTTCCCCTCCCCTCCGTTCTGGTCTGAGTTCGAAGGGAATAGAGGATGTACCCCGAGCTTCAAGGTCTTTTTTATAATCCTCAACTCCAACGCACCAGTGCATTTCAGGCGGGAGATGTTCCTTGCAAAGGGTGTCGCCGCAGTACTTGCATCTGTACAATGCTGGTTTGCCGCAGACGGTGCACTTGCGCTGTGTCCGTGTCATATCCTTGAAAAGAAAGGTTATACATTTATAAGTTGTTATCGCTACTCACTCTATTCAAAAATAACGTTTTGAATTTCCGCCAGCAAATAGGTGCTCCTCGCTTCCGTTACCCGCACCGTATAAGTGGCACCAAGTGGCAAATCATTATTCAATACTACCAGCCTATACGCAGGATCCCGGCCTATTACTCCTCCCTTCTTACCCTTTTCGGTTATTAAAACCGGAAGTTTCTGCCCTTCCAACTCGTTGTTTTTTTCGCGGACTATCTTCTGATAAAGCGAAGAGAAAATTCGCGACCTGTTCTTCTTATCGCGCTCCAGCAGATCCTTTAGCTTAGATGCCTCCGTCCAGGGTCTTGACGAGAATCTCGTTATATTCACTTTTTCGAGTTTTAAATCATCCAAAAGGCTCAAAGAGGAAAAGAAATCCTCTTCAGTCTCTGTCGGGAATCCGACGATGAAATCCGTGCATATCGTGCTATCTTCGAATCGCTGCCTTATGCTTTTTACTATCTCAATGAAATCAGCAGCTTTATAATTCCGGTTCATATCTCTCAGCACCTTGTCAGAGCCCGATTGCACCGGCACGTGAAAGAATTTGAATATCTTTTTGGAATCGAATGCGTCAAGGAGTTCGTCTAAGATGTGAATCATCGTAAATGGGTTCATCATGCCCACTCGTATCCGAAAATCACCTTCTACGGACGTTGTTATCATCTCCAACAGCTCCGGAAGCTTTGATGCACTCACGTCCTCCCAGCCATACGCGCTACAGTCCTGTGACGTAATCCGTATCTCCTTCGCACCTCTTTCCACAGCACTCTTAACTGTGTCGAGTATTTTTTCAGGTTTGTAGCTCCTCAGATCACCCCTTGCTCGCTTTACAATACAATATGAACATTTTCCTACGCAGCCCATTGCGATTGGAATTACGCTAATGACACCATCAAAATCCAGCCATTGATCCTCTATATAACCCTTGTAAATATCCTGTGGTGTCACCATTGTTACCTCGTTGCCCAAAATGCTTTTAACCAAATCAGGCTGTGCTGCCGCCATACAACCTGCTACAACCACTTCTTTGCCCTCTTCCTTCAATTCCTTCAGCCTCTTTAGCACATTTAGCTCCGTTCTCTTCGTTACGGTGCACGTGTTCACGATGACAACATCAGCTTCGCCTTCTGCTACGATTGCATGCCCCTCTTTCCTTAGAATAGCTCGCAGCTTCATCGTGTCACCCACATTGGCAGTGCAGCCGAAAGTTTCAAGGCGAATTTTTTGAGGTTTCACAAAAATGTTCTGTAGAGGCATTTCTATTTCTCTTTAGGTTTTTACATTACAAAGAAAAATAAAGTAAAGATAAGTTATTCATATATCATCCTCTTTAAAAGAAAGTTATGCTTTGGATGAAAAAATGAACCAGACATCGAAGAGAAAGATAGAGCAACTCCAGATTTGTGCGGAGAAGAAAGTGGAAGTGGAAGAGAATTGCTTTGCAGACGTTAAGCTTATTCATGTCGCGTTACCGGAAGTAGATAAAGAGGAGATAGATTTGAAGACGGAGTTTCTGGGCTTCTCGTTTAATTATCCTCTAATGATTGCCTCGATGACTGGGGGGCATCCGGAGACAAAACGAATAAATGAAGTTCTTGCGGAAGCTGCCGAAACGCTTGGTGTGGGTATGGGTGTGGGCTCGCAGCGAGCGGCACTGGAAGGCACCGAGCAAGAGGACTCGTTCCGCGTGGTTCGTGACGTTGCGCCTAATTCATTCATTTATGCGAACTTAGGTGCTCCTCAACTGAAGGAATATGGGGTGGAAGGTGTTGAGCGCGTTATTGAGATGATAGATGCTAATGCAATTGCAATACACCTCAACTTTTTACAGGAAGCTATTCAGCCTGAAGGTAACGTAGATGCACGAGGCTGCCTTAATGCAATAAAAGAGGTATGTGAGACGATAAAAAAGCCAGTGATTGTAAAGGAAACAGGGGCTGGGATAAGTTACGCGGTGGCGAAGAAGTTACATGAACTCGGTGTGTCAGCAATAGATGTGGGGGGCTTGGGCGGAACAAGTTTAGCTGCTGCAGAGATATACCGGGCGAAAGCAGAACGAGATGACTTGGGTGAACATTTGGGGCACCTTTTTGGCTGGGACTGGGGCATTACTACGGTGGAAAGCATTGTGGAGTGCAGTGCGATTCCTTTTCCTATTCCTGTAATTGCCACGGGTGGACTACGAAATGGTCTTGATGTTGCAAAAAGCATTGCGTTAGGTGCAGATCTCTGTAGTGCGGCTTTGCCTTTCTTGAAACCTGCGATGGAACGTCTAAGTGCGGATAGCGTAGTAAAGAAAATAGAGGAAATGGGGGAGGAATTAAAGGTTGCAATGTTCTTAACGGGCTGTCAAACTCCCATAGAACTGAAGGAAGCCGGGGTGATAATAACCGGCAAAACGCGAGAGATAATGGAACAGCGAGGGGTTTTTGAGAGGGTGAAGAGGAGAAAGAAGAGTATCTAAAGATTAGGGGTGAATGAAGGATTCTTCTGGGAAATCTTTCCTGTGTCTTTTGAAATCCCAGACCGCAGCCCAAAGTGCACAATCGAAAAGTTTTTATATCTCCTCTTCCATTGTTCATAGCACATAAGAAAGAGGCGAGGTGATATGGACTTCATAGACCAGATAAAGGAATTATCCGGTAAGATTTCTAAACGATCAGAGCGTTTAGAAACGGAAGAAGCGACAAAGACTGCCCGTGTTATGCCATTCATAAATGCTCTTGGGTACGATGTTTTTAATCCTGAGGAAGTTGTGCCAGAATTCACCTGTGATGTTGGTACAAAGAAAGGGGAAAAAGTAGATTATGCTATAATGAAAGATGGAAATCCAATTATGCTATTCGAATGCAAGTC
>JAUXGS010000154.1 GCA_030621945.1 Methanosarcinales archaeon
ACTGATTTTTACAAGAGATGGGAATTACGCGAAATGTTTAACAGGCCATAGTTTAAGAAGTAACTTATAGACATAAGGCAAGGGCTACATTCTCTTTCGGGTCGGGGGTTGAAAAGCTTCTGAAGGAAGGAAGGTATGTGTGTAGCCTGATTTGTTTGTCACTTACTTGAGATTGCAATTGCACGCGATAGAGAAAAAATGAGAAGAAAAGAAGCATTGTTTTTGTTGCTGGTGGGCGCCATTTTAGTGAGCGGATGTTTAAGTACGGATGATCCGGTAAAAGTGGTTGAAGACGGCGACTACGTTCAGGTAGACTACGTCGGGAAACTGGAAGACGGTACTGTTTTTGCCACGTCTATAAAAGACGTTGCGATTGAAGCAGGAGTATACAACCAGAAACGGGATTACCAGCCGCTTGGATTTACGGTTGGTGCCGGTAAGATGATCGTGGGATTTGATAAGGGTGTTGTAGGTATGGCTGTGGGAGAAAATAAGACTTTAACCATCCCGCCCGAAGAAGCATACGGCGCCTATCGTGAGGATATGCTAATAACCAGCCCGATTGAAGAATTGACTGCCGCGGGTATTACTCCTGTAGTCGGGCAGAAGATTGTTACTACTCGGGGGCAGGTAGGCACTATAACAGAGGTCACCGATACAGAGGTTGTGATCGATTTCAATCATGAACTCGCGGGAAAAACATTAATCTTTGATGTGACGCTCGTTTCTATTGACAGGGATGAGACCTGAATACCTAAAAACTATGGAATAAGGAGAGAAAATAGTGCTTGTACTATTTACGGTAGCACATGTAATGTCTCGAATCCCTTCCGCGTGACTACCTTGTTTTTCAGCTTTTCACAGCCACCTATTTATATAAGAGAAGAATATAGAAGTTACTAAGTGATAGCGAGGAATAAGCGACTTTTCTCATGAGGGAAGCGATTTTTCTTTGTAGTATCACGAAAGAAAAAACGAAATAGGATATAAAGGAGGTTTGTAAGGTATGGAAGAAAGAAGGGGATTTCGTGCCCCTATAGATGTAGGCGCGACCTACGACGTAACGATAGAGGATGTAGGTAGAGAAGGCGACGGTATAACTCGAGTTGAGGGTTTTGTGGTTTTCGTCCCCAACGCGAACAAAGGGGATAACGTGAAGATACGGGTAACAAAAGTGTCGAGGAGAGTTGGATTTGCAGAAGTAGTTGCGGAATGAACGTTCATTACGCTTCTCATTTATAAAACTGCTTACCAAAGCTATAGCGTTCCTAACTATAGCTTTCCTCTTTTTATTTTTTACTACAGTAAATACTTTTTCATGCGATTTTTACTTCCCGGAAGACCAGTTAAAATGGCTTTAACCGTTTACGGTAATATTGATGGAACAACTCCTCAGCCTTTTTTACCTGCTCTGGATACCGCAATCTAAACTCGATCATTACCATCTCTCTCTGTGATTTCGTTAGTCCTATCCTCAGAAACTCCAGTACTATTTCTTTAATCGCCTCGCTCTCGCTTTTCCATTTCGGAACCTCGAGGGTCATGCAGAAATCGTGCTCAGTGAATTTACGCCTCAGGATGGGTGCGATAGACCCTATGAGAATCCCGTCTCCCAGATCAACAAAATGAGGCACTCCTATCTTCTTCACGCGCTCAGGATCAGTTAATCGGGAATATGACTGCTTTTCATAAGCGTGCAGCTCGAAATAGAAACTCGGTTTGTATTCCTGGATGAGTTGAAGCAAGCGCATGCCTGCTTCGCTCCGGTAATATTCTTCGGATAAAACACCGATGTATTTGCTGTTTTTGATCAGGCAGGGCACAATTATCGCTTCTCCGACTGGTAGTTCCTCCTGTGCCAACCGTTCAAGAATCGGTGCGGTGTACAGACCTTCGTCTCCGTGCAGACCACCGACGAACAGTTTTGTCGGTCCTTCTTCAGGAGCAATAGATCGGTACAACTTCATGCCATGATCTTCCCGTTCTTCAAAAGACATTTTAAATTTTTTGTAATGCTTTCGCTAAAATAACTCAAGCTGCTTTGTGACTTTATCTATCTCTTCAGCACGTGCGGGCCCTATTCCTAAGGCAGTCACCGTTCCCGGCGGTATTTCGGTCAGCCCCGCGTCTTCTACGATTGCACACGGTAGACCCAGCTTTTCCGCATCGTCTCGTACGTTGTAAAGCTCTTCAAGGCTCGGTACTTTCAGTGCAACCTTTTTCTGCTCCTGCTCTTTCCAGTTCTTTCTATCTCCCACTGGAACGCGCTCGTAGCTCAATATAGAGGCATGAGCGGCTTGTACTGCTACTTTACCCTTCGAAAGCTTCAAATCCTCTCTGAGTACTATACATTGTTTATATTCCTTCTGTGTCTTACCGATCATTGTTTGAGTTTTGCTCCTTGTCTATAAAGTCGTTCCAAAATTGCGGGTCTAAAATCCTAAGCATTGATATTATTTAAAAGAACTAAAAATAAAAGCACATAAAGTAATCTTATCTTAATAGCGGAGAATCAAAGAGCGCATGAAAATGGAAAAGAAATACAAACCGGAGATCGTTGAGAAGAAGTGGCTGGAGAGCTGGGATGAATCACTCTATTATTTTGATGGATCATCGGATAAGCCGTCTTATATTATTGACACACCACCTCCGTACCCTACAGGTGATTTTCATGTGGGTAATGCTTTGAACTGGTGTTACATTGATTTTCTCGCACGTTACAAGCGAATGCGTGATTATAACGTGATGTTTCCGCAGGGGTGGGACTGCCACGGACTGCCAACAGAGGTGAAAGTAGAGGAGCGGCATGGAATCTCCAAGCGTCAGATAAACAAGCAGGAGTTCAGAGAGCTTTGCAAACAACTTACGCGGGAGAACATAACGCAGATGAAGGGCATGATGCAGAAGCTTGGCATGTCTATAGACTGGAGCAAGGAGTTTGTCACGATGGACGACCGTTACAAACGATATACACAGCTCTCATTCGTAAAGATGTATCGTGATGGGATGATTTATCAAGAGGAGCATCCGGTGAACTGGTGTCCCCGATGTGAGACTGCAATAGCCTTTGCAGAGGTAGAATACGAAGATCGCAACGCCTCTTTGAATTATATACGTTTTAAGAAGGTAGATGTAGGCACAGAACAAGATGCAGAGTACGTCGAGATCGCGACGACTAGACCAGAACTGCTTGCGAGTTGCGTTGCCGTAGCTGTGCATCCTGATGACGAGCGTTATAAGGATATCGCGGGAAAGGAGTTGGCAGTCCCGATATTTGAGCATCCCGTGAAAGTTTACGAAGATGAGGGTGTTGACCCCGCGTTTGGAACTGGCGTGGTGGTGATCTGTACGTTTGGGGACCGTCAGGATGTGCG